>WFRL01000017.1 GCA_015486555.1 Candidatus Microgenomates bacterium
GCCCCCTCCGCCCCCTCCACCACCAGAGAAGCCACCTGAGAAACCTGAGCCTCCGCTACTGCTGCTTTTAGGATTGTAAGTGATTGAGTTCTCGGTAGCCCGAGCAAAGGAGTTCAAATCAGAGTTTAAAGAAGCCAGAGTGTTCCAGGCGACAAAGGAATTCAAATAATCAGGTGGTTGGAGGTCAAGCTCTTTCATATCTCTAGCCAGTTGTTTAATTGTTCCCAAAGCAATAGCATAAGGGATGATTTTTTCGATAAAGAGATGTTTCTCTTTGATCGAATCACGCCAAGCTCCCCGCTTTAAGTTTTCTTTAAGACCTTTTATGAAAAGGTAGTGCTGCATTCCGATGGGTGTTTTTTGAGGCAGATTTCTGCTGAGGAAGAAGTCAATGGCGCCGGTGATTAGTATTATTAAGATGACCCAGCCTACAACCGCGTCAAGAGAAAAATTGAAGAGATTTTCGGCTTTGGAGGTCAAAATAATCTGGTAGATGATAATAATAACAAAGAAGGCATAACCGATTGCCTTATCTGTTTTAGGATTCCTCGTGAAATATTTATGGAGGGTGGATTTATAGATCTGGTCGCTGGCTTTAGAAAAAGTATTATAGAACTTTCCCTTTAAGCTAGATAGTTTTACTTCTGTCTTATTGCCCTTAAAGATTCCCCGGAGAAGAGTTTTTTGGTAGTTAGTTAGGTTATCGTCAATCTCTTTTAATTTATGGAGAATATATTCCTTTTTGTGGCCGAAAAGGAAATGTTTTACTTCTTTCTTTTCTATTTTTAGATATCCTTGTCTGGCTAACTCAATGATCTCAGCGACGATGTCTTGGGGGTCTACCTTCTCGTCAATTAGCAAACCAACCTGACCAGGAGTTAAATCCGAAGGTGGTTCATAAGCAGTGATAGGAGTGGTCAAGTGTTGGAAGAACCCCTTTAATTTGTTGGTTTTATCCGGAAGATAATCTCGCCCCTTGGAGTACCAATAGAAAAAGAAAAGGATAGAAGGCAAAATAAGAAGGAAAAAGAAAATTAGTTTTTGGATCAAGAAAAAAGTAGTTGATGGTGGTTTTATTCCTTGATTAAAAGGAAAAGCAGCAGCCACTGTTAAATTTTTATTCCAAGTTATAGGTTGGGGGTAGGTAACTTCCAAGGTGTGGTCATCAATCTTTTTTACTTGGCAGAGCTTATCATTTCCACCAATCTTTCCAGAGTAACAAGTATATTTAATGACTGGAGCTGGAGAATGAATAGTAGCTTTGACGTTTAAAAGAGGAAATTTCCAACCTTCTCCAGTAATGTCCCAGTAGAGTTCAAGATGATTATCTATTTTATGGATGGGATAGCTTACCTTATAGTTGATGATATATGTTTTTCTACCGGTAAAGGTTATTTCTGGGTCACCGATGCGGATAATAACATTTTTCTCATCATTACTTACTTTATAGTTGTAAGGTTGGTTGTTCTCATTTTTGACGGAAATAACTTTGACTTTTTCTTCTGGTTTAGTGGGAATGTAACGATAGATGCCATGATGGGGAATAGTGGTGAAGTAAGTGATCTTTTCCCTTATGGTTAGAGAGGCATTAGGATTTATTTGAATGTCTGAAGAAAAAGTGGCCTCCTCTTTCGCCCATACCACCCCTCTAAAATTGAAGAAGAGGGCTAGAACTATAACTAATCCTCCAAAAATAGAGAGGTACTTTTTATATTTCCTCATTGCTTTTTAGTATAACCTAGGTGGAGGTAAGGTACAATAAATTAGGCAATGTCTAAGATGCAGTACCTTTATTAGGGAATAGTGGGATATGAAAAAGGCGTTGGAGTTGCCTGATGGCTTACTGCATGAAAAGACTTGAGAAGCCCTACAAATTTTGGTTAAAGAAATATAGTTTTGATATTGACGAGCCGGGTTTTCCGAGCCGGGCTCGGAAAACATAAAAATTGGGTATAATACAACATATGATTACTTCGCGAGAGTTGATTAAAAAGTATCTGGATTTTTTTAGGTCTAAAGGTCATACCGTTGTTCCTTCAGCCCCACTTATCCCTGAAGATGATCCCAGTGCTTTGTTCATTAATTCCGGTATGCACCCGATGGCTCGCTTTTTCTTAGAAGGCAAACATCCTTTAGGAAGCCGAATAGCTGATGTTCAACGTTGTCTTCGCACCGATGACATTGAAGAAGTAGGAGATACTACTCACCATACTTTTTTTGAGATGTTAGGCAACTGGAGTTTTGGTAATTATTTTAAAAAAGAATCAATTACTTTTTCCTATGAGTTTCTAACTAAACACTTAAATATTGACCCTAAGAGGCTGTGGGTAACGGTGTTTGCTGGAGATAAGGATGCACCCCAAGATGAGGAATCCGCTAAGTACTGGCAAGAAGTAGGTATTCCCAAAGAACGAATTTTTTATTTGGGCAAAGAAGATAACTGGTGGGCGGTGGGGGAAACCGGTCCCTGTGGTCCAGATACTGAGATTTTTTATGATGCAGCACCAGGTAGGCTGTTAAAAACAGCCGATTGTGGGCCTGGTTGTGATGATCGCTTTGTAGAAATTTGGAACAACGTCTTTATGGTCTATAACCGAACTAAAAAGGGTGAATTGAGGGAGTTGCCTTCCAAAAATGTTGATACTGGTATGGGGGTAGAAAGAGTAACAGCGGTGCTCCAAGGTAAGGATGATAATTACCGGACCAAGATTTTTTGGCCGGTAATCGAAGACTGGAATAAAAAGACTCAGAAAGAATATGCTGGTCAGAATCAGCGTTTCTATCGGATAATGGCAGACCATTTTCGAGCTGCTTTCTTTATTATTAGCGATGGAGTTACTCCTTCTAATGTTATGCAGGGATATGTCCTCCGCCGCCTTCTACGGAGAGCCTTGCGAGCTGGCTGGCAGTTAGGTTTTGATAAGCGTTTCTACCTCTCAGCTCTTGAGTATTGGTCGGAGTTTTATCTCTCAACCTACCCTGAAATAAAAGGTAAATTGGAGAAGGTTAAGGAGGTAATTGCTACTGAGGAAGATAAGTTTAGTCAAAGCTTAAGGCGAGGGGAAAAGGAGCTCCTTAAGTTTTTAAGAAAGAAAGATAGTAGAACTATTAGTGGTCGGGAGGTTTTCTATTTCTATGAGACTTATGGTTTGCCCCTTGAAATTGTGGCTGATGTAGTCAAAGAAGAAGGGGGAAAGATAATCAATCGTCAGGAGTTTGAAACAGCATTCCGCCACCATCAAGAAAAGTCTCGAACCGCAGCGTCCGGGGTGTTTAAGGGTGGTTTAGCCTCTCATCATCCTCGAGCTATTCGGATGCACACAGCCACCCATCTTCTTCAAGCTGCTCTTCGCCAGGTACTGGGGAGTAAAGTAAAACAAGCTGGAAGTAAGGTGGATGAAGAAAAGTTGCGTTTTGATTTTACCTTCGATAGACCACTGACTAAGGAAGAATTAAAGAAGGTTGAGGAGTTAGTTAATCAAAAAATAAAGGAAAATCTGCCGGTTAAATGGGAAGTGATGGGTTTTCAAGAAGCTAAGAAACTGGGGGCTTTAGCTTTTTTTGAGCATAAGTATGGCGAGAAGGTGAAAGTTTATACCATTGGTGATTTTTCGCGGGAGGTGTGTGGGGGACCACATGTGAAATCAACCGGTGAGGTGGGAAGATTTAAAATCTTGAAAGAGAAATCTTCTGCCGCTGGAATCCGCCGCATTTATGCCACGGTGGAGTGATGTTGGTAATCGGAACTTAGAACTTAGAGCTCGGAATTTGTGATTTGGTGCTTCCTTCCCTAGTTCCTCCAACCTAGTTCCTAGTTCCAAATGGGGTTTACTTTGAGAAAGAGGGTAGGTATTCTTAAAGTATGAAGACCGATGATTTAGAGTTTCTTTTCAAACCGCGGAACGTAGCTATTGTTGGTTTCTCTCTTAATCCAAATAAGCTCGGTCATCTTATTTACCAAAACATTATTAAGGGTGGCTTTAAAGGACGAGTCTTTTTGGTTAACCCTAAAGGGGGAAGTTACCAACAAAGGGTAATCTATCCAAAATTGTCTGACATTCCTTACCCTCTTGATTTGGCAATTATCGTCATCCCTGCTCAGTTTGTCCCATTAGTAGTTGAAGAAGCTGTTAAGAAGAAGGTAAAAAGCCTGATTGTTATTAGTGCTGGTTTCAAAGAGGTGGGTGGTCGAGGTAAAGTTTTGGAAGATAAAATTAAGCTTAGCTTAAAAGATTCTTCAACTCGCTTATTGGGAGTAAACTGTCTTGGATTAGTAAGTTATGGACTAAAAGGTTCACCTCTTAACGCTACTTTTTTGGCAGATATGCCTCCGCGGGGAGACATCAGTTTTATCTCCCAATCCGGAGCCTTTGGGGCAGCGGCAATAGATTGGTTACTGAAGAAAACAATCGGTTTTCAATATTTTATTTCTTTGGGTAATAAAACCGACATCAATGAGGTAGACTTACTTCCTTATCTGGGCAAAGATAAAGCAACAAAAGTAATTGCTGTTTATTTAGAGAGCTTCAGTCGAGGTAAGAAGTTCATAAGGATAGCGTCTGAGGTGAGCCAACATAAACCTATAGTTCTTTTAACCCCAGGAACTTCCAAACGAGCTAAACAAGCGGCTATCTCTCATACCGGCAGCTTGGTTAGTAATAGTCAAGTAGTCAAAGTGGCTATGGAGAAATCTTCTGTTATTCAAGTAACTACCATCGAAGAGATGTTCACTTATTTTCTAACGTTTTCTCTTTTAGGGAAGAAGAAAGTGGACCGTTCTACGGCTATAGTTACTAATGCCGGTGGACCGGCGATTGTGGTAAGTGACCTTCTGGATCGTTATGGTTTTACTATTCCTCAGTTGGAAATGAAGACTGAGGAGCATCTTCGAGAGGTGTTGCCTTGGGAGGCTAATATTACCGACCCTGTTGATGTTATCGGTGATGCTGATGCTCAACGATATAAAGTAGCTTTAGAGGCGGTGGCTGGAGATAGGAATGTAGATAATATTATAGTTGTTCTAACCCCCCAGATTACGACCCAGGTTAAGGAAACAGCCGAATATTTAGTTGAGTTGTCCCAACGGACGCCCAAGCCGATTATAGCTACCTTCATTGGTGGCAAGCGGATTGAGGAAGGATATCGGATTTTATCCCAAGGTGGTGTTCCTGTTTTTGACTTCCCAGATAATGCTCTTAAAGCCTTAAAAGCGGTTTTTGATTACCAGCGTTCTCAAAAAGAGAAGAAAAGTTATTCTTGGCCGCCAAAAGTCCAATCTTTTTCTCCTTCTCTTATCAAGTTGGCGGCTGAGGTTAAAGAGATAACCCCGCCTAAAAAACAGATTAATAATTACTGGTTTTGGCAGTTTCTAAAGGAGATGTCATTGCCAGTAGTGCCAACTAAGTTTTGGCCTCTTGACGATCTGAGGCAGTTGAAGAATAAAAAACAAGTTGAGGGTGAGTTAGAGTTGATTAGTAACAAACTTGATTTTCCTCTGGTCCTTAAGTTGGCTGCTGAGAATGTGAGCCATCGGACAGAGATAGGAGGAGTAAAGGTAGGAATAAACTCTTATTTGGCTCTTAAAGATGCATTTTGGAACTTGGTGGAGTTAGCTAAGGAGAAAGAGTTAGTTGGCAAAGGAAGTTATCTTCTCATTCAACCTCAGTTGAAGATAGAGTATGAATTAATTGCCGGTTTAAAAACAGATCCTAATTTTGGTCATTTATTAATGGTTGGTGGAGGTGGTCTTCAGGCCGAACTTTATAAAGATGTTACCTCTCTTTTACTCCCGGCTACTAAAAAGGAAATTGAGGCTAAATTTCAAACTACTAAAGTAGCTAGGTTATTAGGAGGCTACCGAGGTCGGCCGAAGTATAATCTTTCCCTTATTATCGACACTTTTTGGCAAATCTCACATTTAGTTGAACTTCTGCCTGAGTTGAAAACTGCAGATTTCAATCCTCTTATTCTTAACCATGATGGTCTCTTCATCGTTGACGCCAAGGGATACCTTTAGTAGATTTCAACGATCGAATTCTAAGAAACCAACGGCTTAAAATTTTTAATTTGAAATTTTTAACCTGCCTGCCGGCAGGCA
>WFRL01000018.1 GCA_015486555.1 Candidatus Microgenomates bacterium
GAAGAATCTAGCGAAGCGCAAAAGGTACTGGCACTTAAGTTTTTTCTAAGCTCTTACTTTACAAGGTTATTGATTATTTTTAACCTAGTTCCTAGTTCCAATCCCGTGCGCCTATCGGCTAGATCCTTCACTTTGCCTCTGGCTCGTTCAGGATGACTCCAAGAGGTGAAGTACAATCCTCTCTCCCTGGTCATCCTGAGCCCCGCGAAGGATCTAGCGAAGCGCAAAAGGAATTGGCACCCAAGCGTGAGAATGCTTCCATGCGCCTATCGGCTAGATCCTTCACTTTGCCTCTGGCTCGTTCAGGATGACTTGATAGACAAGGTTTAGAATTTTGGTCATTTGAATTTAGGATTTGTTTAGGACCTGCCTGCCGGCAGGCAGGTTTAGAGTTTAGGATTTAGAGTTTGCCTGCCCCTACCAAAAGGAAGTTTGTATTCTTGGAATTTGAAAATTGGTTATTTTTTACTGAGTTCTGGTTCCTTTGAGGAGCCAGCTGTGTTAAAATCATATCATGGTTAACAGAGAAGAATTTAATCCGGCTAAGTTTGAAAAGAAATGGCAGAAGAGGTGGGAGGAAGAGGATATTTATAAAACCCCTTCGAAGATTGATCCCAAAGAGAAGTTTTATTGTTTGGATATGTTTCCTTATCCTTCTGGTGCCGGTCTTCATGTTGGTCATGTTGAAGGCTACACGGCTACTGATATCTACTCTCGCTATATGCGGATGCAAGGTTTTCAAGTTTTACATCCAATGGGCTGGGATGCCTTTGGTTTACCTGCTGAAAATTATGCCATTAAGACTGGTATCCACCCTAAAGAAATAACTGATAAGGCTATCAAAACATTTACTCACCAAATTAAGTCCCTGGGTTTGTCTTATGACTGGCAGCAGGAAATCAGTACCCACCAACCCGATTACTACAGATGGACCCAATGGTTTTTCCTTCTTCTTTATAAGATGGGGTTAGTTTACAAGAAAAAGGCACCGGTTAACTGGTGTCCTTCCTGTCAGACGGTTCTGGCTAATGAACAAGTAGTGGATGGCAAATGTGAGCGTTGTGGAACTGAGGTAGTCCAGAAGGAAATGGATCAGTGGTTTTTTAAGATTACTGCTTACGCCGACGAGTTACTTGAGGATTTGAAAAAAATAGATTGGCCGGAAAGCACAAAAGAAGGTCAAAAGAATTGGATTGGCCGCTCTGAAGGAGTGGTAATTAAATTCCAAATTCCAAATTCCAAGGAACAAACAAATAACAAATCACAAACAACAAATCATAAACTTTACATTGAGGTGTTTACGACACGACCGGATACGCTGTTTGGGGCTACCTATTTAGTCCTCGCCCCAGAGCATCCTTTAGTTAATAAAATTACAACCCCTAAGTACCAGGAGACAGTTAAGAAATATCAAGAGGAAACTCGAAAGAAGACTGCTTTACAGAGGAGCGCCTTAGAAAAAGAAAAGACAGGAGTTTTTACCGGCGCTTACGCCCTTCATCCAGTTAATGGTCGAAAACTGCCTGTTTGGATTGCTGATTATGTATTAATGACTTATGGGACTGGGGCGATTATGGCTGTTCCCGCTCACGATGAGCGAGATTTTCAGTTTGCCCGAAAGTATGGTTTAGAAATACAGCCTGTGATTAAACCAGAAAAAGGCGAGTGGGATTTTGAGGAAAGAGCTTTTACTGAGGAAGGAGTAAATATTAATTCTGGGTTTTTAGATGGTTTAAAAACCAGGGCGGCTAAAGAAAGAATTATTTCTTGGTTAGAGAAAAGGGGATTTGGAAAGAAAGATGTTAGATATAAGTTACGCGATTGGTTGATCTCCCGCCAGCGCTACTGGGGAGCTCCGATTCCAGTTATCTATTGCACTAAATGTGGAACGAAGGAGAAACCAGCTATTATTCCTGTTCCGGAGAAGGATTTGCCGGTTGAACTGCCAGATGATGTGGATTTCAAACCGACAGGGGAGAGCCCTTTAAAATATTCCAAAAAATTCCACGATGTAGTCTGTCCAGTGTGTGGGGCTAAGGGCAAAGGTGTTGTCTGGCGAGAATCAGATACTATGGATACTTTTGTTGATTCTTCTTGGTATTTTTTCCGTTTTACCGATCCTAAAAATGAGAAAGAATTTGCCAGTAAAGAGGCTATAAAGACCTGGATGCCGGTGGATCTCTACGTTGGCGGGGCTGAACATACTGTTCTTCATCTCCTTTATTCTCGTTTCTTTACCAAAGTGCTTCGGGATGCCGGTTATATTGATTTTAGCGAGCCTTTTCTGAAACTGCGTCATCAAGGCTTAATCTTAGCTGAAGATGGACGGAAGATGAGCAAACGCTGGGGCAATGTTATTAACCCTGATGATGAAGTAAAGAAATTTGGAGCCGACACGGTTCGCCTTTATGAAATGTTTATGGGACCAATAAAAGATGCTAAGCCCTGGAGTACCGCTGGAGAAAAGGGGGTCTATCGTTTCCTGAAGAAAGTTTGGCGGCTGCAGTATAAAGTTAGAGAGGAAAAATCAAATGAAAGAGAAGAGCGGCAGATAAATAAATTAATTGCTTATGTAGGGGAAAATATTGAGCGGCTGAATATGAATGTTATAATTGCTCGTTTTATGGAGTTTGTCAATTCTTACACTCCTAAAAAGAGAGTTCCCCTAGAGGTTTGGAAACGTTTTTTATTAGTAATGGCTCCTTTTGCTCCTCATATTACTGAGGAGCTCTGGGCTCGGATAGGAATGCCTTTTAGTATTCATCAACAAGCTTGGCCAGAGTACAATCCAGAATTAATTACTAATAAAAAGATAAAGATAGCTGTAGCTTTTAATGGTAAGACGCGAGGAACTCTTGAAGTCAATCTTGGCTTGACGAAGGAGGAGGTAATTGACAAAGTGAAAACCAACCCCAAACTATCTAAGTATTACCTAGAGAACAAAATTAAAAAGACTATTTTTGTTAAAGACAAAATCATCAATTTCGTGGGGGTTTAGAAGTTTAGAACTTAGTGAAAAAACACCAAATCACAAATTCCAAGGATACAAGTGGAACTAGGAACTAAGAACTAGGAACTAGGTTAAAAAATAACAAATCACAAATTCCAAGTATCCAAACAAATTCCAATGACCAAGTTTCAAATGAAACAGAACTTAGAGCTCAGAACTCAGTAATTGGATCTAGGATCTATGTTAAGAAGGTACAAAAAAATAAATTCCAAGGATAC
>WFRL01000019.1 GCA_015486555.1 Candidatus Microgenomates bacterium
CTCCTCCCCCTCTGCCCACTCCTCTTATCTATCCTCCAGCTAAATGTTACCCCCTTATCATAACCAAAGTTAATCCGGCTCCCTTAAGTGGAGATAAAGAAAAGATAAAGATCCTCAACCCTCACAACTTCTCCCTTTCCTTAGAAGACTACCAACTTGACGACCAAAAAGAGGGTGGCGCCTCGCCCATCAACTTAGAAGGGAATATCTCACCTAATGAAGAAAAGGAGGTCATTCTCTCTCAAGGGATGTGGAATAACAGCGGCGATGAAATTCGCTTAATCTGCCATTCCCAACTTATAGATGGCTTTTCCTACCCTAAAATAACTAAGGGAGAGATTATTGTTCGAGACAAAAATAACCATCTTTGCTTCCAAGATTATGATTACTGGCAAGTGCCTCAAAAGTATCTAGACTGTAATAAAACAGAGAAGTATAACATTGTTTCCATCAAACCAATGAAGTATCCTTCTTTGAGTCCCAGGCTTAGACAGGGGCAAAAAACTTCCCCTTCGTTTGTTCCAACCCAAAAAGTAATCATTCATCAAAATTGGCAGGATAAAAGAAAAGTTACCCCTTCTTCCCAAACCTCAACCTCCCTTCCCCCTACTCCATTTCTAACTTTCTCTTCCTCTTTTAGTTTTCTTTTCCTCCTTACTAGAGTTAAAAGAAGAAATTAAGTTTAAAAAGAACCAATTATCAATTAATATGGAACTAGGAACTAGGTTAGAGGAACTAGGAAATTGGAACTTAACTTTTTAGGAAGTCATCCTGAGGAGCTGGGGCGACGAAGGATCTAGCGAGCGGAGGCGAGCGCAGGAATTAGCACTTAAGTTTTTTCTAAGCTCTTACTTTACAAGGTTATTGATTATTTTTAACCTAGTTCCTCTAACCTAGCTCCTAGTTCCAATCCCCTGCGCCTTCGGCTAGATTCTTCCCCTCCGCTTCGGAGGGTCAGAATGACTCATTATAGAGGTTTTGATACTTGGTGTTTGGAATTTGTTTGAAAATTGGTTATTGAAAATTGATCATTTTCTAACCTAGTTCCAAGCTCCAATAATGTTTATTCATACCTTAAAGCCTCTATTGGGTTAAGGTTGGCTGCTTTGCGAGCCGGGGCCACCCCAAAGACCACTCCTACTAGGAAGGAGACACCGAAGGATAAGAGAATTTCTTTTATTCCCACTGAGGTAGGTATAAAAGAAGTTAAGAGTAAAGATCCCAGCCAACCAACCAAAAAACCAAGCAGACCACCTAATAAACCAAGAACAGCTGCTTCGACTAAAAACTGGACTAGGATATCCTTTTTAGTAGCTCCCAAGGCCTTGCGCAAACCTATCTCGTGAGTCCGCTCCGTTACACTGACCAACATAATGTTCATAATCCCCACCCCGCCCACTATTAAGGAAATAGCGGCAATACCTGATAAAACCAAAGACAAAAGGCCAAGAATATCTTTAATAGAAGACTCTAATTCCTTTTGACTGAGAATAGTGAAATCATCAGTAGTTAATGATTGTTTAGCTAAAAGAACAGTTGCCTCTTTCTTAAAGTTTTTGAAAGAACTACCTTTCCTCAGTTTTATAAGAATACTCATAATCCGAGCAGTTGGAAAGAGATTGGTAATTACGCTTTGAGGAATATAAACATAATCATCAAAATCTGGGCCGCCAAAACTGGAACCAACCGCTTGGAGAACCCCGATTATCTTAAACTTGGCTGAGGCTACTAAAATAGTTTTGCCTAAAGGATTCTCCCCTGGCCGAAAAAGGTGGGTATAAACATTGTAGCCAATAACCGCCACTCGCTGGCCATTTATATCAGCAGCTTTTGTCCAGGGTTGACCATAGAGAAAATTGGTATTTCGAATCTGGAAATATTGATGCTTAATACCACTTAAGGTAATATCATACTCTTCCTTTCCTCTTTTAGCTTTCGAGGTGGTGGCGATAACCGAAGTAGCTTTTTCTACTTGAGGAAGGTGTTGAAGTAACTTATCATAGCTGGCTTTGAGGGGTTTAGCGAAGAACAACTTCCGTTCAGAACTCATTGTCATTTTGCCGCCTGAGGTCGTCAGTTTACCAGGAAGAACAAAGACCAGATCAGAACCAAGCTTTTGAAACTGGCCAACAAGATAATTTTGAAAACCATTACCTAAAGCCATAAGTAAAATAACCGCCGCTACCCCAATGAGAATACCTAGGGTTGTCAAAAATGTCCGCAGTTTATGATTAACAATAGCCGCCCAAACTGTATAAAACAAATCAAGCCAATCCATTTTATTTTCCTCGCTGGTAGCTAACTTTTATAATCTTCCCGTCTTTAAGATGAATGTGCTTATGGGCAACCTTAGCTACATTCAAATCATGAGTAACCAAAACTATAGTATGTCCTTGAGTATGGAGCTTAATAAACAAATCCAAAACCTGCTGGCCAGAAGCTGAGTCCAGGTTCCCAGTAGGCTCATCAGCTAAAATAATAGCTGGCTTGTTGACTAAAGCCCGAGCGATAGCTACCCGCTGTTGCTGACCTCCAGATAATTGGTTGGGGTGATGATTTAAGCGATGACCAAGACCAACTTTTTTTAATAACTCAACAGCCCGCCGCCGCCGTTCAGCCAAAGGAACTCCAGCATAAATTAAAGGCAGAGCAACATTATCTACAGCTGAGAGATAGTTTAAAAGGAAAAATTGTTGGAAGACAAAACCAATTTCTTTATTCCTCAACTTAGCTAACTGATCATCAGATAAGCGATTGGCTTGGGCTCCATTTATCACTACTTTGCCTCGTGTGGGTACATCCAATAGCCCCATAATATGCATAAGGGTTGATTTGCCGGAGCCAGAGGGGCCAATCACTGCCAAGAAACCACCTTGATGGATAGTTAGATTTATTCCTTTTAAGACGGGATATTCCCCTCCAGCTAAAGAATAACTTTTGGTGACCTTCTCTAGCTGAAGAACGGCTTGTTTTTTATTCGACGATGACATTACCAGGTTTCAATCCTTGAGTAACTTCTACTTCTTCATCCGATTCTAAGCCTACTTGAATAAACCTCTTTTCCTTTTCCTTTTTCTTTCCTTTTTCAAGCCAAACATAACTTCGGCCATTTTCATAGTTAAGGTACTCTTCTGGTATAACCAAAACATTCTCTTTTTCAGCCAACTTCAAATGGGCTTGGCCGTTTAAGCCTGATCGGAGAGAAAAATCTTTAGGCAATTGATTAAAAACAATCTTCGCCAAGTAAACCATACTCCCACTTTTCCCTTTAGTTGGTTGATAGCTAACATACTTCACCTTACCAGAGAGGCTAGCTTGGGGATAGGCATCCAAACTTACCTTAACCTCTTGGCCTACTTTTATTTTGGCTAAATCCAACTCATCTACCTCAGCCTCGAAGAAAGCTGAACAAGGATCAATTAGATGAAAAGTAGCCTGGCTGGGAGTAATGTTTACTCCCGCCTGAGGCAGAATCAGGGTATCAATCACCCCTGAAAATGGGGCCTTGATTACTGCCAACTGCCAAGCTAGGTGCTCTAACTCGACATTGAGAACAGCATTGTCCAAATTTTTTTGGCTCCTTTCTAAAATCCTTCCTATCTGGGGAGTTCTATCTAAGACATCTCGATACTCATCCTGAGTATCCTCAAAATCTAAACGAGTGTTGTAATAGTTATTAAGGGCTTTTTTAAGCTGCTTGTATAACTGTCGTCGATCTAGAGAAGCAATTGCTTGGCCTTTTTTAACTGAGCTGCCAGCTTTAACTCCAACCCAGCTTAGAAGCCCACTGGTTTGAAAACGCAGGCTGGCTTCTTTTTCAAAATTCACTACTCCAGCAAGATCAAGGGTTGAAACTATTCTCCCTTTTTTGACTGTGTAAGAAAATGCTGTTCCTTTCTTTTTAGCTACAGTTCTCCCCTTAAACCACCAAGCCAAGCCACCAATTAAAACCAAAAAGAATAACCCCAGGAATAGTTTTTTTCTCATTCTTTCTCCTTGGCTTTAGCCTCCTGCCTCAAAAAGGCAAGCAAGGCTGGCCGTTCATTGGGTAATTGATGATTAACAACCTTCTTAAAAATTTCTTCTAGTATTTTACCAACCTCTGGTGAGGGGGGTAAGTTGAGTATCTCCATCACATCGTGGCCGCTAACCTTTAAATCAGTAACTTTAAAAGGCTGTCTTTGAACTTCAGTTAGTCGGCGAATAAATTTTTCCATCCGCCAAGAAACAGCTTGCTTTACCCCGCTGCCTAAACGATCTCCTACTCGGAGGGCGAGCATAGCTGGAATGTTTCCTTTCCCAACTCGGCGGATAAAGCGGCGAAGGGCTTTATCAGATAAATTCTCATCGACAGTAAACTGATGCCAACGAACTAGGCGAAAAAGTTTGTCGGCCGAACGTTTATCAAGATGCCACCTCTCAGTTATTTTCTTGGCTAAGCGGCTACTAACTACCTCATGGTTATAGAAGATCCCTCCTTGCCGAGGATTGTTTTCATAACCACAATAGGGACATTTAAATTCAGGTTTTTGCCAATCCACTGGAAAACTCTTTTCACACGAGGCACAGATAATAGCCCAGGTGTCAGCCTTACCTAGATCATGGATCAAAGCTGCTAATCGGGTTATAGGGTCGGTGTCTGGACAGTACCTCATACTCAATAAAGAATGCTCCCAGAGGTCATATTTATGGTGTTTCGATAAGATAACCTTTTTAGTTTTTAAAAGCTCAGGCAAAACAAATGGGAGTAACTCCAATTCATCTAAGAGACGGAAACCGTAATCCGGCCGTTCTGAAGAAAGAATCTTGAAAACTTCGTCCCTAATTCTCTCAGCTGAGATATGTCTCAGAAGTTGGCTTTTAGCTTTTATCGCTTTTCGAGTATTCTCTTCTATCTTAAAGCCCAGCTGAGTAGCAAAACGAACTGCTCGTAATAAACGAAGAGCATCTTCAGAAAACCTTTTATCAGGATCACCAATAGCTCTAATTATTTTCTTTTGAATATCCTTTATTCCTGAGAAAAGATCAATAAAAGTTAAACTTTCCCTAAGGGAAAGAGGGTCTAATTTAGAGGGAACTTTATTTTTAAACCATCCCCAAGCTAAAGCGTTAACCGTAAAGTCGCGGCGTTTTAAATCCTCCTCCATCTTGTTTCCCCAAACAACTTTATCTGGCCGCCGCTTATCTGAATAGCCAAACTCAGATCGGTAGGTAGTAATCTCAACCACCCAAACCGGCTTTCCTTCCTGTTTTTCTAGGGTATATTTTCCTTTACCTTTCTCCCATATAGGAACTCCTACCATTCCAAAAGGGTTGGTATAAAAACTCTCAGGAAAAAGCGACTGAATCTTCTCTGGCCTGGCTGAGGTTGTCAGATCAAAATTGCCTCCCAAATCTCGGCCTAAGACCAGATTCCTAATTACTCCCCCTACCAAAAAAATATCCTCTCCCTTATCATTAACTTTCTTCATCACTTGCCAGATAATTGGAGGAATCTTTTCCACCTTAAGGGAGGTTGCCATCAGAGAAGACATAGTGATATGATTATAGCATGCTCCAAGGTAAACTTTCCCATTCTTTTTGGCAGGTGGAGGAAGAAAAAATAACCACCTGGAGAGAATTAGAAAAAAAACTTGAACAAAACTTTGGAGAAACTAAAGAAAAGCTTAAACCTACTCTTGCTGATTTAGAAAGCGCTATCCAGAAAGAGATTAACCTCACCCCCACCAAAGCTGGAGAGTTCTTTCAGTTACCAAATTCATTTCAACACCCCTTAATATACGGCGATTACGATGCCGATGGTATAACCAGCAGTTACATCCTAGCTACTCTTCTCCGCCATCTCTCTTTCCCTTGTCAGCTTTTTCTTCCCCATCGACAGAACGATGGGTATGGTGTCAACTCCAAAACCCTCTCCAGGCTTAAAAAGGCTTTCTATTTTGATCTTCTTATCACCATCGATAACGGTGTTAATGATCTTCCCCTTTTGGAAAACCTGAAAAAAGAAGGCCAGGGCGTAGCCGTCATCGACCACCATTCCCTAAAAAGACAACCCTCTCATCTAGATTTTTTTCTTCACAACACTCATACCTCAGCAGCGGGCTTGGCCTTAGCTCTAGCTTTTTATGGCTATCAGAAGAATATAATCAGCCGTCAGGTTTGGCTTGAACTTCTCCAACTAGCTAGTATCGGAGTTCTAGCTGATCAAATGCCTCTTAGAGGTTTTAACTATGTTGTGGCTAAACTAGGCTTAGAAAGCTTGAATAGGGAAGGACCTCTTAACCCTGGTTTAACTGCTCTTCTAAAACAAGCTAGTTGGTCAAAAGAATACTTTGATGAGTATATTCTCAACTTCATAATTATTCCCCGTTTAAACGCCGCCGGCCGGATTGGGTCGGCTAATTTAGCTTTAAAACTCCTCTCAACCCGAAAGGAGAATCTTTTGGAATCCCTTAGTAGAGAGATTGAAAGACTTAATCATCAAAGGCAGCTATCCACTGAGGAGTACCTGAACGATTACCAAAATGAGGTAGAGCAACTAGGTAATTTTCTCCTCCTTTATCAAGAAGATATTCCTGAGGGCATCATCGGTCTTATCGCCAATCAGCTAAGTCAAAAATATCGCCGGCCAGCGGTAGTTATCACTGGCAAGGGGGAGTTAAAGGGATCAGTCCGCAGCCCAGCAATCTTCCATCTCACTCAAACTCTTCGCCATTTCGATGATCTTTTCCTCAGTTTAGGAGGGCACCAAAAAGCAGCTGGTTTCAGCCTAAAAGAAGATAAACTAGAAGCTTTAAAACACTCTCTTAAAAACGAAAGAGTCTCTCTTAAGATGGAGGAAAAAAATGCCCACTTTATCTCTCCTTCTTTATTGGAAGAAAAATTGGTTTACTTAGTTAATGATTACCATCCTTTTGGTGTCGCCCGGCCTCGACCTTTTTTCTTTTTAGATGAGTTTCAGGCCAGAAAGATCTATCCTCTTGGCCAAGGAGGAAAACACTACAAACTCTTTCTCAAACAAGAGAAAAATTCTCCTCCTTTCCTTATCTTTAATCTCCCCTCTACTTTCTCCCCTTCAACAATTCAAAAACTTATCTTCACCCCGGAAATAAACCACTTCAATCATCAACAGTATCCCCAATTTAGAATCGTCGATCTTCTCTAAACTAATTTAAAGGTAACCACTTTTCCGGCAAGGCCGAAGAAATAGCTTGAAAACTACCTTTAGAAGAACTGAAGATATAGACGGGGACCATATACTTATAAGGACTAGGCGCATCATAAAAAGCTAACTCAGCCTTATCGACAGTTGCCTCTTGATTTGAGGGGGATTTAATCACCAACCCCTTCCCACTTTTCAAATACTCCCAACTAAGAGAGGGAGAGACAAGAGGATAAGTAGCTGGTTTTTGAAGATAAAGAGGACGATATTGAAAATTACCCTTAATTACTCTCAATTGACCACCTTTTTTGCCTACCCAAAAGCTAACCACTGATTTATTATCTTCAAAGATAACCGGCCGCTGCTCAACTGATTGACGCTTATAATTTACTTCTACTATCTGGGCATCACTTACTGTCTCTACTTTTACTAACTTCCCACTAAGGAAACGATAAAAGTAGAAATCTCCCACTTCTAAGTCCTTAGTCCAATAACCACCATCTTCTAGCCACTTTTTCAAAAACCCCGTTACCTCAGAAGCAGCAATAAAAGCGTTTTCCTGAAGATTAAGCTGACTATAATCTTCCGTCCTAATGCGAAAATAACCATTGACCTCATTTATGTCTAAAGTAGAATTTTTATCTTGATTAAAAAACCTAATCCAAGTCGGCTCTTCTTTTAGACGCCCCTCCTTAACAGGGAAACCCATCTGCCCGGCTGTCTGACTAAGTTCTGCTGGGCCCCAAATATTGGCTCGATTTTTAAGGTAAAGAAAAACATAACCAATCTGGTTTTTTAACTGTCTCTGGCGAATGGTTGAGAGACGAAAAACCAAGTTATGGTTAGTTAATTGCCCCAATTTCCCATTCTGAGGCCATTTTAAAGAAGGCAAAACTC
>WFRL01000020.1 GCA_015486555.1 Candidatus Microgenomates bacterium
AATTGACGGCCGGCTGAAAAGGATAGATCTAAAGATGAAGATTAAGGCAGCAAAGGCCTTGGCGGGGATGATAAAGCCAACAAGAAAAGCAGTCCTTCCTGATCCTTTTTACCCCCACCTGGCCGAGATTATAAGCAAAAAGATCTTAGAAGTAAAATCAGTACAATCCTAATTTCCTCAAAGCCACCCTTGATCTAGCTTATATCCTTAAATAAATGATAAAAATTCCTCTATCGCTCAGTTGGCCCCGGCATGCAATCGGTGCTAAGCTAAATTGCTATTCTTCCCGAGGTTGATAGAGATAATCAACCTCAGAGGTTAATGCGGCTTCTGGATTACGCTGCCCAGCCAGGTTTTCAATCTCAGAGGAGAAGGATTAATTTGATGGAACTGGTTTATCTGGGTTACTCCCCTGAAAACGAGGGAAAGAATAATATCTTCAGTCAAACTAAAAAGATTAAAAGGTATCGTTGGTTGACCATAGGGGAGATGTTTCATCTCCGCCTTTCGTGTTTCCCCTTCAACAAAGGAAGGAATCCCAAAAGGAAGCATCTTTTGACCTAAGTACTTGCTTCGCGCCGAGGCCTCACCGCCATAAGGTTTAAAATGCCGACCTTGGCTATCAATGTAGTAAAGCATACCGCCCGGAGACTCTATTGTCCCTCCAGCTGCTATCCGAGAAACACCAATACCAGTTGCTCCTAAGGCTAGGGTGGTAGCGATATGATCACTGGCACCCCCTTCAACAATAACCGGAATTTTAATTTCCCCCCGTAACTGCCACAATAATATGGGCCAGTCAATAACAGAACCACTTCTAACTCCAGTGGTGCACCGACCACCACCACCGATACCAATATACAAACCATCCGCCCCAGCGTCTTGCAGCTGCTTGGCTTGGAGAAGATCAACAACTTGGCCGACAAATATTTCCACTTCATTACCAAAACGACGGCGCAGAGTTCGAAGGGTCTTAAGGGCATTAACACCTGGTTCCGGAGAATAAACACGAAAAGTTCTCACCCCGACCTCGGCCAGGGCTTGGGCCCGCAAAAGGGCTCGCTCTGTCTCAGTTTCCAGCACTCCCATCACATTAGCTCGCCATTGTTTAAGCAAAAACTTTTTTTCAGCAGTGGAACGGCCAATTAACACTTCACTCTCTTTCAAGGCATTCCAAACCTCCTTAATCAAGTCCACTTGACGCTTTATCTGTCGAAAAGGACCATTCCGAGGAACTCCAACTAAACTAAAACATTGAGCCATAGTAGCAATAGCATAAACACTACCGTAAACATCAGGCATAGCTGAGCCAACCAGCGGCGAGCGAGCGTAGCGACCAAGTTTAACAAAAGGCCCTTGGAGAAGACGTTGCTTGCGAGAAACCCGTTCATTCTGAGAACCGATAATGGCTACTCCCAAATCAGAAACTGATAGAGCCACTTCGTCCTTCACAGCCTTAGTCATAACCTGGCTTTCAACCTTGGCCGGCGGTTGAAATTTTTCCTTTTGCTTTTGTTTCAGGAACTTCAACCTCTGGGGATGGTTAAAAATCTCTAAAAAATACTGGCGGACTCTTAATATCTTCAGCATTTCATTCAAGGGGAGCATTCCCGTCTTCACCGCCGGTAAAAAATCAAACGGTGTTGAGAGCAAACCCTGGCTAGGATAGGCACGGTGATTGTTGCGGCTTTCAACATACCAATATTTCAAGTAGCCAGACAGGTCAGCTTCAAAAGGAGCAAGTTTTTTCTTGATATAGTCTTGCCACAAATCTACGTCTCGAAATGTTTCAAAAGGTGGTATCTTTAACCGGCCCACACTTAAGTATAATAATAGCTGGGAGGGTAAAAGTCAAAATAAAGTCCTACCTAATTGAAAAATCGGACTGAAATTAATAATACCCTTGTTTATTATCCTCCTCAACTCATCCTGACTTTGTTGGGATGACTTGGAGAAAAATATAGTCTTACTCTTTGGGTCATTCTGAGCCCCGCGAAGAATCTAGCGAGCGGAGCGAGCGCAAAGGTATTGGCACCCAAACTTAAGTTAACTCTCATGCGCCTTCGGCTAGATCCTTCACTTTGCCTCTGGCTCGTTCAGGATGACGTGGAGAGAGGAAGGTTCCTTTTCAATCCGATTTTTGATTGGGTAAGACTAATAAAGGACTTCATTTTAAAAAGATTGGTTCATTAATAAACCTTCAAACTGTACCTCTTGCGGAGAGAAAGAAATTTTATTATCTCATCTTTGAGTTCAAGATGAACCCGCCAATCAACTAGTAAACCAACGCCGAGAATCGCAATCTTTAAGATAGTGGTCTTTTGAGACTCGGAGTTGGAACCTGCCCCCAACATTTTTTGCCTTTTTCATTTTTTCCTCTACAATAATAATACTATCCAAAATGAGATATAATAACATCTTCTACCCCATCGGCGCTGCTTATAAAACCCTTTATTCAAAACCTCAATCTACCTCCTCTATCTACTACCTTTTATCTAAACTAATCCATAACCTTAAAAACCCAGAGAAAGTTAGCCTTGCCTTAAAAACCCTCATCCATCAAGGACCCTTTCAACTAACAACCAAAATTTATACCTTTTATCTCATCTCCCAACTTAAACAGACCCTTAACCAAGAGTACAATTCCTACTTTAAAACTATCTACCCAACTCCTAATCAGATTAACAAACAAAAAAAGAAATCCTTACTATTCAGATATCAGCCCAAAATCAGCTTGATTATGCCAGTTTATAACCCTCAAGAAGAACTCCTTGTCGAAGCCATCCAATCTGTCATTAACCAATCCTACTCCAATTGGGAACTCTGCATCGCTGATGATGCTTCTCCCAACCCTAAAATTAGGGCTATAATTAAAAGCTTAGCTAATAAAGATAGGCGTATCAAATATGTTTTCCGTGTCCAAAATGGTCATATTTGTCGGGCCTCGAACTCTGCTCTTACCCTGTCCAGCGGCGATTACATAGGCTTTATTGATCATGACGATATCCTCTGGCCTAATGCTTTATTTGAAATAGTCAAACTAATAAACCTCAAATCCACAACTTTATTTATCTACACTAACGAAGATAAAATCACTGCCGATGGCGAAACTCATCTTGACCCCACTTATAAACCCGACTGGAGTCCTAACCTACTTTCTGCTATCAATTATATCACTCATTTTGCCGTCGTTAGAGCCAACCTTTTAAAAAGGGTGGGTTATTTTACTCCCGGCACTGAAGGTGCTCAAGATTGGGATTTGTTTCTGCGCATCACTCACAGCATCACCTCCCACCTCCACCCCCTTGACCTTTACCATCCCATTCAACATATTCCTAAAATCCTATACAGCTGGCGCCAAACAACCACCTCTACCGCAAACAATGCCAGTATTAAATCCACCAAACCCTACGCCTTTTTTAACCAAAAGAAAGTTCTAACTAACCACCTTAAAAGAACCGGCACTCAAGGTACCATCAAATCAGTGCTCCACTCTGAAATGTGGCATAATACCAGCCTACACACCCTAAACATTCACACTCACCAAAACTACCTCTCAAAAATTATTCTTACCCTTCTTATCCACAAACTCAACCTTATTTATAACCTAAACATTATTTATCCAACATGAAACCACATCTTCACATTATCATCCCTACCCACCTTAACCATAAAACCAAACTTAAAACTCTAACCTCCACCATCTCTACTCTAACCTCACATCCTTCATTCTATCTACATATAAACCTTGACCCAGCCAGTTCATCTTCCTTAATTGCTCAACTTACCAAAAAATTTCCCTCTCTTAACTTTTTCCACCTTCCTTTCCAAGGCTACGCCTATGTGATTAACTCAATCTACCAACAAATATCCCCAGATCTCAAACCCCACGACTACGTCGGTATTATCAACGATGATATCTATCTCACATCTTGCAAACCTCTTATTGACTTTATCGCTTCGCAAAACAGCCCTGACGTTGTTTGGCCCATCGTGATCGAAAACCACACCCCAATCACCGGTACCAAACTCCACCCTTTTCTTCATCGTGCTCTACCCACCACTAATCTTCCTAACCTTGGATCTCATGGCCCTATATTTTTTATTAAAAACGCCACCATTACTCAGCTAATTACCCAAACCGGTCATTTTTTCAATCCCATCTTCGACTTTTTTTGGGAAGACATTGACCTTAACCTCAGATTAAACCTTATCAAAGCCAAAAAAACCCTTATCTTCAACTGGCAGGTCAAACACCTGCACTCCCAAACCATCAAGCATCAAAGCCCCCAAGCAAAATACTACTTTTATCTAAATATGCTAAAATTCTGGTATATCTGGTCCTCTCCTGCCGCTTTCTTTACTTACCACTTACCCCTTATTCTTATCAATCAACTTTACGGACTTGTCACTTACCCTTTACTTCTCACCCGCATCTGGTCCTCTTTTATTCGTTGTCTGCCATCTCTTGATCGTTACTCTCACCACCAAAGGCGCCACTTTAATTCCCTTTTAACTTAAACTTAACATAATCTGCTAATCGTTGTAACTGATTTTCCGCCACCAAACTTGACACCAGCATCTTTATTGCCAACCTCTCCGATCTTTTAGGCTTTCTAAACCTTTTATCCAACTGCCTAAACAACCCCTTAACCATAAACAACAAAGACTCAATTAACACCTCCCCCTCACCGCCATCATCCCCAATTAACTCATAACCAACCCTATCTCGTTTATAACTTCTTACCCAAACATCCATTTTCATTCCCGCCATCTCCTTGAGCATTCGCTCTAATCCCCATCTGGCAAGCGGCAAAACACTTTCTCTCTCTTTCTCTATATCACTGAACTCACCATTATGAAACACTACATACCTATCTTGCCATGCCATTCCTATGCTCTTAGGATGCATACTCAACACCACTCCACGATCAGGTAATCGCTTCCCCCCCTGCACCACCATCGGCATCATATCAATCAACGACACGGTATCCCCTATCTGCTTACTTTTACTCTGTTTCTTGTTTTTTATAATAAGCGGCACTAAGGCTAAAACCGAGTGGCTAAGGATCCCATGACTAAAGAATATATTTTCCTCTCCCATTAACTCTCCATGATCAGCTGTAAAAACCAACTGACTAACACTAAAAAGGTCTTCTCGCTCTAAGAACCGGCAAAAAGAGCCAATGTTTTTATCAAGCTGATAGATTCCCATATCATATTTGGCTATGTATTCCGCCGACCGCCTTTCATAATCCTCTCCCCGCATTACGGCTTGATACCCGGGCATAACTTTGGACTTTTTCAGGGTTTCGGCCGTCACTCCTCGAAAAGTAGTCGGAACCAACCTGTCTATCATTCGCTCATCTTTTCGGTAAAGTTCATCTCCTTTAAAAATAGAGTCTAACTGGGGAACATAGGGACCATGGGCTTCCATTAAATGAATAACCACAAACAATTTATCTTTCTTATACTTCTTAACAAAATCCTCAACCGCTGCCAGAACCACTTCTGCTTTTTGGTACAACCAAGCCGGCCGGTTTAATTCTTCCTCTGTTAAATTATCCCAAAAATAATCAAAAAACTTATTCAGATTAGTTTTGAGGCTAGAGGTCACAATATTAGCTGTAAACATAGCTGTGGTATAGCCTTGTTTTTTTAACTCTTGTAGGGTAGGGAAGTCATCCCTCTTAAATTGCCCACTAGTAAAAGCATTGGACAACTCGATTGGGTATTTTCCTGCTAGAATAGCCGGTACTGAAGCTAAGGTATAAGGTGCCGGAGCAAAAGCCCAGTTATAAACATCAGCTTGTTTGGCTAGTTTATCAATATTTGGTGTTGTCTTTCGTTGATAACCATACAGACTAACATGGTCCTTCCTCACCGCATCCAAAATGAAAAGGAACACCTTTGAGTTCATACTAAGTTTCTTAACCTTTCATTAAAAATTTCAAATTAAAAATTAAAAATTATTCTTACCAGTATCCCAACTTCCTTAACCTTTGCATCACCTTTTCTTTGGTTGCTTCCCGTCCAGCTCTTTCCGGGGCATTTGGATCATCTACTGGTTTGGTAAAGGGAGCTTCTCCTAATGATTTGTAACCTTTATCATAAAGGGGGACATAAGGTACATTATAGGTTTTTATGTATTTCCATATGTCATCTAAAGTAAAGTGAAGGATAGGATGAACTCGAGTATGAGTTGATCGAGGAGAAAAGTATTTTTCTTTTGAACGGGCAGGATGTTCATCCCAGCGGATTCCAGACATAAAAGCTTTAATATTATATTTATCCAAAGCATAGTTTATGGCATTAATCTTGGCTATCCGCGTTATCTCCATGGCTTCATCTTTGTTACCTTCTTCCATAGCTTGATGATAAGCAGTTAGATCTTCATCAAGATGTTTTATCCATAACAAATCT
>WFRL01000021.1 GCA_015486555.1 Candidatus Microgenomates bacterium
AATGACTCGAAGATAAGAGCGAGCCAATTCATCACGCTTCACTAGCCCTGATTTATCGGGGGACCAATTTTAGTTGTTTAGAATTTGTTTGGAGCTTTCCGCCCAAGGCGGATCCGCCGTGGCGGAAGGATTTAGAGTTTAGGATTTACCTGTTCCTACTAAAGGGGGGCTTGAAAATTGATCATTGATAGTTGGTCATTGGAATTTGTTTGGATACTTGGAATTTGTGATTTGTTATTTTTTAACCTAGTTCCTAGATCCTAGCTCCTAGTTCCAATAACTGAGTTCCAAGCTCCAAGTTCCGATTTTGCCTTAGAGCGGGAAACGGGGTTTGAACCCGCGACCTTCTCCTTGGCAAGGAGACGCTCTGCCAACTGAGCTATTCCCGCTACACTTTAATTTTAACCTAGAGGTCAAAAAAGCAACTAAGACTAATTTATCTCTAATTGTCCAAAGAGGTTAGAATATATTAAGTGAGCCCCCGTAGCTCAGGCGGATAGAGCGACTCCCTTCTAAGGAGTAGGCCACAGGTTCGAGTCCTGTCGGGGGCGCCAAATTATGTTATTATCTAGATAAGATGAAAAAACTCCTTAAACGATTGATTTTCACCATCGTTATTTTCTATCTCCTAATTAATTTCTATCCCGGGTTAAGCGGCTCAGCTCAATGGGAAAACCTGGTTATCGCTGCTTTAATCTATTTAGTCCTTGAAATCTGTATTAAACCTCTCCTAAAAATCCTTCTTATCCCCATAAATATTCTTACTCTCGGATTAGCTGGATCTCTAATTAACGCTATTCTTCTTTTTCTTCTAGTCCTCTTAGTACCTTCTCTTCACATTAATCCATTCACCACGCCATCCATCCAACTTGGTAGTTATATTCTTCCTCCAACACACTTAGGCTACTGGGCTTCTCTCATTGTAACTTCTTTTCTTATTAGTTTTATCAATTCGATTCTTTGGGTTATTCTTTCATGACAAAAGCTTTACTCGACTGGATTCAAATCATTATTTCTCTAGTTCTAATCGTTCTCATCCTTATTCAAAATACCAGTGGTGGTTTGGGTCATACTTTTGGGAATACTCTCTATCACTCCCGTCGCGGTCTAGAAAAACTAACTTTTTACCTAACTATTATCTTTACTATCCTCTTGATTACTTTCTCCCTAGTCCGTTTGGTAATCTGAATGTATGCTTTATCTGAAAAGCTTTTATTGGTGGTTAGCCGCTTTTTGGCAGAGATATAAACAACTAATCTTCTTAACTGCTATTGCCGCTGTTACTTTAGTTTTCATCACCTCAAAATTCAATATCTTTCCCCAAAAAGGGGAAAAAATAGCTTTCGTCGGCCAATTCACCTTAACTCAGCTACCTCTTCCTATTACCTCAAAACTTAGCTACGGTTTAACCAGGGAAGAAAACAATCAAGTCATGCCAGGGATTACCCGATACTGGAAGATAAGCGAAGGAGGAAAAACCTTCACTTTTTATCTTAATACTAACCTCTTTTGGCACGACGGCAGTAAAGTAAAAACCAGTGATCTTCATCTCAAAATCCGCCAGGCTCGAATAATAGACAAAGATGCTAAAACTCTGGTTATAAAATTAAAAGAACCTTTTATTCCTTTACCTTCATATCTTACTGTTCCCTTGTTTAAAAACGGCTTAATCGGAGTGGGAAATTACAAATTAACTAATTTCAAGCTTAACCCGGATAAGAGTGTGAAATACATTACTCTCGAGCAGATCGGTCAACCTTTAAACTTCTTAGAGAGGAAGATTACCTATATCACCTTTTCTTCATATGAACAAGCTAAAACCGCTTTCCTTATGGGGGAAGTAGATATTCTTCCCAATCTTCTTTCCGTTGATGAGTTTAAAGATTACCCTAACATTCAAATAAGCTCCCACGTTGAGAAGGATAAGATTCTCACTCTATTTCTCAATTTAGATAATGACTATTTGAAAAGTAAAGCCTTTCGCCAGGCTCTAGCCTATGCCACCCCCAAGTTCGAAAATTATCCTCGAGCCATTAGTTCTATTGCTAAAGACTCTCCTTTTTATAACCCCAATGTCAAAAGGTTTGATTACAACCTTGAGAAAGCTAAAAAACTTTTCGCCAAAAGCAAATTGGCCACCCAAGAAGGAACCATCAAATTAAACTTAATTACTCCTCCTCAGTTCCTAAACCAAGCGGAAAAGATAAAAGAAAGTTGGCAATTGATCAATGACCGCCTCATAGTAAAGGTTCATGTCAATTATTTACCTAACCCCAACTTTGATGCCCTTTTAAAGATAATAAAAATCCCTCTTGATCCAGATCAATATTTTCTCTGGCACTCAACCCAACCAACCAATATCTCCCATCTAAAAGATGCCAAGATTGACCAATTAATAGAAGATGGTAGAAAAGAAATCGACCCCGTTAAGAGAAAAGAGATTTACCTTAATTTTCAAAAATATTTGGTAAATGATGTTCCAGCTATTTTTCTCTATCATCCTATAACCTACCAAGTTAATCGTACAAGGCAGCTGAATTTTAAAATTGTTTCCAAGATATTCCAAGAGAAGTTCAAATTGTAGTATAATCAACAATGTTAACGTCGCTGGGGTGGCGGAGCGGGCAATCGCACCAGACTGTAAATCTGGCGCCGTAAGGCTACGCAGGTTCGAATCCTGCCCCCAGCACCTTGGACTGATGTTATAATCAAAAACAATCGGTTAACAGGCGAGGTAGCCAAGGTGGTCACGGCAGGTGTCTGAAAAACATCAGATGTCGGTTCGACTCCGACCCTCGCCACCATTTTTGCCGGGTCGTCTAATGGTAGGACAGTCCGCCATTAGGGCGGATTTATCGGGGTTCAGCTCTGATTCCAATGTTCGAAAATCTTTGATAAAATAAGTCCAGCGGAACGACATAGTTATATTTCTCTGCCGGGTCGTCTAATGGTAGGACAACAGCCCTTGGAGCTGTTTATCGGGGTTCGAATCCCTGCCCGGCAACCCAGATGCCATATTTTGTTTATGTTATGTTAACTTCGGATACGAAACAATTTTATGTCGGTTACAGTACCAATCTTAGGCAACGCTTAAAAGATCACAAGAATAAAAAGGGGGCGAGGTTTTTAAAAGCTCATCCACACTTTAGCTTGGTTTATTATGAGGTTTACCAGAACAAAACCGATGCCAGGCGGCAGGAATTGTTTTATAAGACCGGCCGTGGACGAGAAGTACTAAGACGTAAATTACAGGAGACCATCAAAAATTGAGGTAGGACAGTCCGCCATTAGGGCGGATTTATCGGGGTTCGAATCCCTGCCCGGCAACACAAAATCAGAACTTGGAGCTTAGAGCCCAGATCTTGGATCTTAGTTTGTAAAGTTAGAAAGTTCGTAAAGTTGTAAAGTAAAAACTTTCTTAGGAAGTCATCCTGAACGAGTCGACAGACGAAGTGAAGGATCTAGCCGAAGGCGCACGAGAGTACTCCCAAGCCTGGGTGGCCTATCCCTGCGCTTGTTGTTGCTCGCTAGATCCTTCGTCGCTATGGCTCCTCAGGATGACTCCTTAACAAACTAAGTTCTGAGTTCTGTTTTATTTGAAAATTGATTATTAATAATCGATCATTTTCTAACCTAGTTCCTAGTTCCAAATTATTCCTCCACCCTCTTAGCCCCTTCCTTTTCTAAAAAATTTAGAACCTCTTCCAAATGTTGTTTAAGAATCTCTTCGTTATCTGCTTCCATATTCAGACGAAGAAGAGGTTGAGTATTGGAGGCTCGAACATTAAACCAATAATCGTCGTAGTCGAGTCGCACACCATCAAAGTCTAAAATTCTTTTAGCATTAGAGGAAAAATAATCCTTAATGTTTTTAATTACCTTTTTCTTATCATCCACTCGGAAATTAATCTCACCGCTTTGGGGATATTTGTTGTACTTATCATAAAGCTGAGCAAAACTCAAACCAGTAAGACTGACATACTCCAAAGCTAAAAGAAAACTAAGGATAGCGTTATCGGCATAATAAAGCTGACGGTAGAAGTAATGCCCTGAATGCTCTCCTCCAAATAAAGCCTCTGTCTGCCGCATTATTCCTTTGATATTGCTATGTCCTACTGGAGTTATCTTAACCTTACCTCCTTTAGCTTCTACTACGTCCTTAACCACTCGACCGGTTACAATATTGTGCAAAATTAAACTGCCAGGGTATTTATTTAGTAAATGTTCAACCAGTAAAGCAGTAGTTTGAGTTCCAGAAAACAATCGCCCCTTCTCGTCCATTAAAAACATTCGGTCACCATCGCCATCAAATAAAACCCCCACATCAGCCTTTTCTTTTTTAACCTTTTTTTGAACAGTCTCAATAGCTGAAGGAAGAAGAGGATTAGGAATATGATTAGGGAAAGATCCATCCAGCTCAAAGAACAAAGGAATCACCTCTAAATTGGGTAAGTATTTTTGGAACTTAGGGATAAAGTAGCCGGCCATACTATTTCCAGCATCAATTACTACTCTGAAATGACCTATTTTTGACAAGCTTATTAACTTTAAATTCGCCTTTATCCAGGCTGACCAAACATTTTTGTCAACTATTCGAGTAGGGTAGTTAAGCTCTTCCGATGGGGCAAAACCTTCAACTAGAAGATCTCGTAATTGGTAAAGTCCATCCTTTCCTCCTACAGGAAAAGCACCTCCTCGGGTAATCTTCATGCCGTTAAACTCTGCCGGATTGTGAGAGGCTGTTATCATAATTACTAAATCAACAGTTGGATAATAACCAGCAACAAAGTAACTCATATCTGTAGAGATTAAACCAAGGTCCCATATCTCTTTAACTCGACCCTTTAGACCTTTAAGAAGGGCTTGATAAATTTGAGGGCTGGTGGTTCGCATATCATAACCGACAGCAACTACCTTTGGCTGAAACATTTTCACTAACCCTGCCGCTATTTTCTCTACTCCCTCCTCATCTAGATCCTCACCCATTACTGCCCGAATGTCATAATCATGGAAAATAGAAGGTTTAAGAAGCATTTTTCACCTCCCGATAAGAAAATAAAAATAAACTAAGAGCTAATTTAGGATCTTGATGATAGGTTTTACCTGATTTATAATCCAGATCAAACTTGAGAAGGGAAGAAAGCAAAGAAAATAGCTCTCTTTCCTCCCAATAGCCGGCAGCTGCTTTTAATTTACTCTGATAATAACCCTGAGGAACTTTTTTTTCGTACTGCCAACTTAAAAGATCCTCCAAACGGCGGAGAATCATAAATAAGAGAAGTTCATAAGGCTCTTCTATTTGTTGAATAACCCTCGGAATAAGAGAGAACTTCTTTTCGCTTAGGCTATCCAGCAATTTAAAAAGATAAACCTCTTTTTTATATTTATATACCTGATCAAAGTAACTAGCTGGTCTAGAAAGAAGTTTATTCTCTACTACTAGATAAATATTTTCCCCCTTGGTTTTTTTAAGAAATGATTTTACTTTTTCCTTTAGCTGGCTTCGGCGACCACTGTAAATATGTGTCAAACGAATTACTTTTTTGGTAGCAAACAAAGATTGATTATTTAACTCCAACCATTCTTCATAGCTGTTTTTCTCTCCATCAAAAAGAGGCGAGGAAATAATACCTTTTTTCTTCCAAGTTTCTAATGACTCTGCTGCCTTTTTGGCTATTCGGGTTTGATCATCACCATAAATTAGATACTTCACCCTTTTATTATATAAAAGCCCAGCCATCCTGGTTTCAGAACCTAGAACTTGGAGCTTGGAGCTTAGAAATTAGTTTGTAAAGTTAGAAAGTTCATAAAGTTATAAAGTAGAACCCCTTGAGGAGTCATCCTGAACAAGCTGTTTCCTCCTCCCCACGTCATCCTGAATGAGCCGCCAGGCGAAGTGAAGAATCTAGCCGATAGGCGCAAGAGAGTGCTCCCAAGCCTGGATGCCAAATTCTTTGCGCTAACGCTAGATTCTTCGCTAGGGCTCAGAATGACGCGGAGGGTGGTCCTCTTCCTTAATTAAAATTAAGATTTTAAAATTTGATTTGAATAAAAATTAAAAATTTCAAATTTAAAATTTTAAGCTGTTTGTATCCTTGGAATTTGGTGCTTGGAATTTAAGTGCTAACGATTATTGTGCTTCGCTAGATCTCACCTTGATGGGGTTGACTTTTTTGTCTCAATTGAACTAACCTTAAGTGTATGAATAAAAAATGGTGGGTAGTTCCATTGAAGCACATCAGCCATAATGATCTTCCTTTAGCTGGAGGCAAAGGAGCCAATTTGGGAGAAATGCTGCGAAACAACTTCCCCGTTCCCAACGGCTTTGTAGTTACCTCTCAGGCTTACTTTGATTATCTAGAAGCAAATAAACTCAACCAAAAAATCACTAAAATCATAAAGGAGGTAAATCCAGCTGATTTAACTCAGTTAGACCAAGCGGCTAAGCAAATCCAACAGTTAATCCTCAAAACACCCCTCTCTCAAGACTTAATTCAACTAATCTTAAAAGAATACCACCAACTAAACTACTCTCTCCTCTCGGACCCTAAAGTAGCTGTCCGCTCCTCAGCCACCGCTGAGGACCTGCCGGACGCATCTTTTGCTGGCCAACAGGCTACTTACCTCAATGTCCAAGGAGAAAAAGAACTAATTGATGCCGTCCAGAAGTGTTGGGCTTCACTTTTTACTCCCCGAGCCATTTACTACCGCCAAGTTAAAGGCTTCTCTACCAAGAAGGTGGGCATCGCGGCTGTAGTTCAGCTAATGGTTGAGTCCCGATCAAGCGGGGTGATGTTTACTATTGACCCGGTAACTAATGATAAAAGAAAAATTATCGTCGAAGCTATCTTTGGTTTAGGGGAGATGATCGTTCAAGGAAGTGTTACCCCCGATCATTTTGAGATTGATAAGAGAAGCTTTCAAATTATTGCCAAACACAAAGGCAGTCAAGATAAAAAAATGGTTTACAAAAATAAAGATAATCTCGTAATTCCCTTAAATAAGAAGGAGCAAGAAAGCTGGAAAATAAGTGATGAAGAAGCAATAAAACTGGCCAAAATAGGCCGAAAATTGGAAAACCATTATCTTAAACCTCAGGATGTAGAATGGAGCATAGATAGTAACAACCACCTTTTTATTGTCCAAACCAGACCAGTAACCACTATAAACGAGATAAATAAAAAACTAAACCAAAAGGCAAACATTATTGGCGATCCAGATCTTAAAGGTGCTGCTGCTTCTCCTGGAGTAGCTGAAGGAAATGTTAAGATGATTGAAAACCAAAAAGATGCTACTAACTTCAAGGAGGGGGAAATACTTGTAGCTAAAATGACCTCTCCTGATTTAGTCCCCATAATGAAAAAGTCAGCTGCTATCCTCACCCAAGAAGGGGGTTTAACTTCCCATGCAGCTATTGTTTCTCGAGAATTAGGTAAACCTTGCATCGTGGGTATAAATGATCTACTCGAAAAGGTAAAAAATGGTCAATTTCTAACCGTTGACGCTAACAAAGGTTATATTTATTTTGGAGAGAAAAATATTACTCATAAAGCTAATTTGTACCGCCAACCAAAGGAAAAAAACTTAAAAACACGAACAAGGATATACACCAATCTTTCTGATCCTGACCTGGCTGAAACCGTAGCTAAAGAAAATGTCGACGGGGTTGGTCTTCTCCGAGCTGAGTTTATGATTATTAATGAGTTCAAGGTTCACCCCAAAAAACTTATCAGTGAAGGAAAAAGTCAGTACTTTATCGACAAAATGGCTGAAAACTTAAAACGCTTCGCTAAAGCTTTTTACCCCCGACCAGTAGTTTATCGGGCAACTGACTTTAAAACTAATGAATACCGCCATCTAGAAGGAGGTCAGGAATACGAGCCTGTCGAGGAAAATCCAATGATTGGTTACCGCGGTGCTTTCCGTTACATTAATGATGGAGCCATTTTTAGACTTGAACTCCAAGCTATAAAAAAAGTTCGTCAGCAAGGACTTAACAATTTACATTTGATGATTCCTTTCGTTAGGCGTATCGAAGAGGTAAAAACTATCCAAAAAATAATTGCCAAAGAAGGATTAAGAAACTCAAACGCTTTTAAACTTTGGGTGATGGTTGAGGTGCCAAGCATGGCTATTCTCATAGAAGAGTTAATGCAAAGCGGCATTCAAGGAGTTTCTATTGGGACAAATGACTTAACTATGTTAACTTTAGGAGCTGATAGGGACAACCACGAGGTAGCCTCGATATACTCAGAACTTGATCCGGCTGTCCTTTGGTCAGTTGAACGAGTAATCGAAGCTGGGAAAAAATATCAGGTTACCGTTTCTGTTTGCGGTCAAGCCCCCTCCCTGTACGAAGAATTTACCGCTAAACTTATCGAGTTGGGAGTTACCTCTGTTTCTGTCTCTCCCGATAGAATCCAACCAACACGTCAATTGGTTTACCAATTAGAGAAAAAACTAAATACAACCAATGTTTAAACTCTACCCCCGCCAAATACTTAATTCCCGTGGTGAACCGACATTAGAAGTCAAACTAGTCACTGATTTTTTTCTAGTTGAGGCCAGCGTTCCTGGAGGAAAATCAGTAAGTACAAAAGAGGCCCAACCCCTCCGAGATAAAAAAGAAGCTTATGATGGTCTGACAGTTGAAAAAGCCATTAAAAAAGTAAACGAAGTAATTGCTCCAGCTATAGAGTCAATGGATCTTTCCCAACCTTTACAGATAGATAAAAAAATACTTAGCCTTGATTCAACTCCCAAGAAAACTAAACTAGGAGCCAACTCTACCCTGGCTATCTCTCTAGCAGTTTATAAAGCCGCTAGTATAACTTTGAAATTACCTCTTTACCGCTTAATCAGCCAGTTAGCGGAAACAGAAATAAACATCCCTACCCCTTTAATTAACATTATAAATGGTGGTTTACATAGCCATCAAACAACCGAATTCCAAGAATTCCATCTCATTCCTAACTCCCCTAAAAAATCCTTTGAGATTCTTCTAGCCAATAGTTGGCTAGTTTTAAAGAATTTAACTAATTTAATCAACCAGGATAAAAAGCAGTGGGGTTATGGTGATGAGGGAGGGATTAGTTGTTCTTTCACTTCCAATTCTGAACCATTCCAATTACTTAAGAAGGCAGTTCAGGTTGCTGGATTTTCCTTAGGCACCGATTTTTACTTCGGCTTAGACGCCGCCGCTAATAACTTTTACCATCAAGGTAAGTATTCTCTAAGAGAAAAAAAGACTCCTCTATCTAGTCAGGATCTTTTAAGTTACTACCAAAAACTCATTACTTCCTTCCCCTTAAAGGTTATTGAAGACCCCTTTGCCGAAGAAGATTCTACAGGTTGGAAACTCAGCCAAAAAATAATCGACGAGCACACTCAAGTAATTGCTGACGATCTTACCTCCACCAATCCTTACCTTTTTCCCAATATAGAAAAAACAGCTGCCTTCGACAGTGTTTTAATAAAACCAAATCAGATTGGGACAATAAAGGAAACTTTTCAATTTGCCAAACTAGCTAGAGAAAAAAAGAAAAAGCTTATTGTTTCTCACCGTTCAGGCGAGACCTGCGATCCTTTTATAGCTGATCTAGCAGTAGGTCTAGGGGCCGAATTTGTAAAATTTGGAAACATAAGACAAGGAGAACGGGTAGTAAAATATAATCGGCTCTTAGAAATAGCTAATGAATTAAAAGATGACTAAATCTGTTCTTTATATTGTCTCCCTCCCTATCGGAAATGTGAGTGACGTTAGTTTGCGAGCTATAAGCGTCCTCGATAAAGCGGAAATCATTGTTTGTGAAAATGTCGGCCAAACCACTTCTCTTCTCCGTCATTTAGGTATTCTTCACCAAACTTACCCTAAGTCCCAATCAACTAAAGATAAAATTCAGCAACTCAGCCAACGGCTTCTAAAAATCCTCCTCCCCCACATAGAGAGAAAAAACAAACCTCACTTTATAGCCTACGAAAGTTACAAGAATTCTGCCCATCTAGTCCAAGAAGTAATAAATAAAATGAAGGAAAGAAAAATCATCGTTGCCTTAGTCTCCACAGCAGGTACACCATTAATTTCTGACCCTGGCTTAGATTTAGTGAGAGCTGCCCACGAAGAAAACTTCGAGGTTCACTCTATTCCCGGACCGTCAGCCGTACTAGGTAGTCTAGTAGTTTCTGGTTTCAATCCTCATTATTATGCTTTCCTAGGCATGCTCCCTAAAAACCTAACCCAGCGGCAACAACTTCTTTTAGATTGGGTAAGAGGAAAAATTCAAAAACTTACTGCTATCGCTTATGTTAGTAAATATCAACTTATTCCAACTCTTCAAGATATGCTCAAGGTCTTAGGCGACAAAGAAGTTTTCTTAGCTAATGATCTAACTAAATTAAACGAACAAGGGTACAAGGGAAAGATAACTCAGCTAATTGAGTACTTTCAAGAGAGAAATGTAAAAGGAGAATGGGTTATTGTTTTTACCCTCTTTTCACCAAGCGATAAGTAACAATGAACAAAGTAATCCCTAATAAGGTAACTAACCCCATAAGTTGATAGATGCTTTGTAAATTAAAGTAGACAGTGACATGACCATCGAGGGCCCGTTGATTGTAGTGGATTCGATAATTAACCTCTTTTTTATTTTTAAAAAGCGAAAGCAAACGCTCTGGTTTCATAGAGGGCCGATAACTTAACCAAAAAACCTTCTCCTGGTGGGAAAAAGGGGGTAAAACAAGGGCAACTGGCTTAGATGTAGCTAAAGTAAAAGGGGAGGAACTAGTCAAGGAAAAGTAAAATTTACCAATGTAAGCTGCTTCACCCTTTTTATTTTCAAGCTCAACTGTAAGAGGAATTTTACCTGTGTGAATAAAAGTATCTAAAAGGTTCAAACTTAAATTACCCTTTACTCGAAAGTTGGGCTCAATTTTGTGAGAAACAAATCTCTCTTTTGTAAACGTAACCTCAACTTCCTTTTGATTATCTTCCTTATCTTTATAAGCTCCAGCAGGAAGAGGAAAATAAGGGTTATCTCCATGAATAACAAAAGTTATATGATTAAGATCAAAATTGTAAAAATAATCTAAGCCGCCGGTAGTATCCTCCCAAGTGGGATCAACTTGATGCCAACTACCCCGGCCAGCATCATAAAATTCCGGCCAGGCATGGAGAACATCATTATTTAATGACAATGGTTTAAGTAAACTATTATTGGCGTAAGCATAACCATTGACTTCCCGAGCGGGAACTCCCAAATAACGAGCTAGGGTGATAAAAAGATCAGTATATTCCATACAAACTGCTAGATCAGGGTTTTTCAAAGCACCTAAAGCTCCCATTCTATCAGGACCGCTCATCGCTCGCTGATAACTATAGTCCAACTTGGTAAGGGTATATTTGTAAGCTTGGCGGACAGTTTTAAATGAAGCAGCAACCTGACTAACTTCTGGATTATCTACCGGCCAGACATCTGTAGCTGCCGTTTCTAGTCTAGGATCAAAAGGCAAGTAAGTATCCAGTTTAAAAACAGGATTCAAAAAAATCCACACCTTCCCTTGCACTTCTACTTTTTGATGACCACCTGGCGGCAAGAGATACTCTGCCAACCAATTACCATCTTTGTCCACAACAACATTCTTAGGAAAAGGATTCATTTTGTCGTAACGTACCTTTTGGAACTCAGTGTCTGGCGGCAAAGCTAAATCAACCAGTTGTTCTTGCTTTTGATTATTAATAAGATAATAACGGAGCTTGAGAGTGGCTGACTGATAATCCCCAAAAATTACTTTTATTCCTTTCTGGCCGATAAGGTTTTCTTTTTTCCAACAAAGGTGATTCCCTTTAGGAAAGCTATTTAGTAAAGGAGGAAAAGTAGGCGGTACCTTTATTCTCACTTCATAGCTCTCCATTTGAGAAATTTTGTCAACCACTGGGATATTTAATTCCCAAACCCGACCGGTCCGCTGGCTGACGTCCTTATCTTTATAACTAATAGTAAAAGAGTGACTTTTCCCCAAACCCACTACCGGTGAGGAAAAGTGGACCTTTATCTCTACTTTTTTCCTCTCTTTTTTAAGATCAAAACCAATTTCTCCTTCCTTTCCACCACTTACTTTCACATTACTGATGTCTGGGTGAAAAATAGTAAATGAATAATCAGTCACATAGATCGAGCTAACTTTATTAATCAATCTAATGTCATGTTTAACCGAAGCCTCACCATTGGGTAAAATCGTATAAAAATTAGAGTAGCTTACCTTGAAGGGGGTAGTCTCCTTAGCAAAAACAGAAGAGGTAAAGAGCACCAAAAAAAGAATAAAACTTAACAATCCCGATAATTTTTTGGCCATACTCAATTGTAACCTATACCTTAAATTTAAGAACAAATAATTGAGGTGTAATCACTCTTAACTGTGATTAATGTTTAATTTTCCGGTACTTTTTAGCCAATTCTAGTTCCATCATTACCCGCCGCAGGCTAGCCTTAACTTGAGCAAACTGAACATTTTCCAGTTTCTTAGACAGCATCTCTTCAGCCTCTTTCTTGGCCGCTTCGGCTCTAGCTACATCTATGTCCTGAGCTCGAACAGCTGACTTGGCTACAATCATTAACTGCTCGCGGTGAAAAGATAAAACCCCACCAAAGATCAAAAGATATTCATCTTCTTGACTCCCAGGAACCCGATAACGCAGTTCACCTTCAGCTAACTCGGTTATCAAATTTATATGTCCTGGCAAAAGAGTTATTTCTCCATCTACGGTTGGCACACTTACCTCAATTACCTTTGTCTCCAATAAAGTTTCCTCTGGAGTAACTACCTGCAAGTGTATTAGCTGTTTACTCATTTTTTCTTTTTAGCTTTCTGATATACCTCATCAATAGAACCAACCATATAAAAAGCTGATTCAGGAACATCATCCAGTTTACCTGATAGTATCTCTTCAAAACCATCAATCGTTTCTTCCAAGCGGATATATTTTCCTTTCATCCCTGTAAATTGCTCAGCCACAAACATCGGCTGAGTAAGAAAACGCTGAATCTTCCTGGCTCGAGCAACAATTATTTTATCTTCATCTGATAACTCTTCAACCCCTAAAATAGCAATGATATCCTGAAGATCTTTATAACGTTGGAGTACCTGTTGGACTTTCCTAGCCACCCGATAGTGGCGCTTACCCACAATCTCCGGCGTAAGAATGCGAGAATAAGAAGTCAAAGGATCAACAGCTGGATAAAGACCTTGTTCAGCTAAACCTCGGCTGAGAGTAATAGTGGCATCAAGATGAGCAAAAGTAGTTGCCGGAGCCGGATCGGTAAAATCATCAGCTGGAACATAGACGGCCTGGAGAGAAGTTATAGAACCTCTTTTAGTAGAGGCAATCCTTTCCTGCAACTGACCCATCTCCGTAGCTAAGGTAGGCTGATAGCCTACAGCTGAAGGAATCCTTCCTAAGAGAGCAGAAACTTCTGAACCTGCTTGAGAAAAACGGAAAATATTATCAATAAATAACAAAACGTCCTCTCCTATTTCATCTCGGAAGTACTCAGCAAAAGTCAAACCAGTTAAAGCTACTCTTAATCTGGCTCCAGGGGGTTCATTCATTTGACCAAAGACCATCACTGTACTTTTAAGTACTCCTGCTTCCTTCATCTCATGCCATAAATCATTCCCTTCTCGTGTTCTTTCTCCTACTCCAGTAAAAACAGAGTGTCCGGAATGCTCCATAGCAATGTTTCGAATCATCTCCATAATAATAACTGTTTTCCCCACACCAGCGCCGCCGAAAATGCCTATTTTTCCTCCCTTAACAAAGGGGGCAATTAAATCAATTACCTTTAATCCTGTCTCTAAAACTTGGGGACTGCTTTCAAGTTGAGTTAATTTGGGTGCTGAACGATGAATAGGCAACTCTCCTTCAGCTTTTAGAGGCCCTGCTTCATCAATAGTCTGACCTGTAACATCAAAAATCCGGCCTAATACATCTTTCCCTACAGGAACAGTAATAGGTGAACCTTGGGCTACTACTTCATCACCTCTTCTTAAACCATCAGTCGGCCCCATGGCCACTGCTCGAACCTTATTATGTCCTAAAATTTGTTCTGTCTCTAAAACTAAGTTAGAGCGATTAACTATTAAGGCTTCATAAATCCTGGGGAGATCATTCTCAAAATAGACATCAACGACCGGCCCCACTATTCGACTTATTTTCCCTCTATTTCTGCCCATTTTATTTTTCCTTTTCATAATTGCCTCCTTATGACTGGGTAACTGACAATGTTGCTGTAACTATATCAGCAATCTCATTAGTAACTTTGGCTTGGCGAACTTTGTTATATTCTAACTTCAATTCATGCCTCACCTCTTTTGAATTATCATAAGCATTGCGCATAGCCACCATTCTAGCTGAATGCTCTGAGGCGGCTGCTTCAAGAAGATTCTGGTAAAGCTTTACTTCCAAAGCATAAGGAATTATCTCCTCCAAGATAGTAGTAGGATCAGGCTCAAAAAGAATAAAACCTTTCAAAAAGGACTCTAAATCTTCAGTAGCAATTATCTCCTTTCCCCAACTTTCTAATTCCTTAGTGCTAAGAGGTAAAAAATCCACTCCTATCGGCTTTTGAGTCAATGTATTAATAAATTGGGAATATACCAAAGAGACAGTATCATATTCTCCTTTAGTAAAACCATCAATCATTAAGCGAGAAACAGCTAGGGCTTCATCTGCTAAAGGAATGTCATGAAAATCAGTAAAGCTAGCTACTAACTTATACCCTCTATTTACCAGATAATGACCAGCAAGTTTGCCAATACCAATAAATTCCAGCTGCTCCTTCTTCAAACCTCTCTCATCTAAAAAGGACTCGAGGTAACGAAAAAGATTACTGTTTAAAGCCCCACATAAGCCTCTGTTAGTTGAAACTACAATTACTAAATCTTTCCCTATTTTCTTCTGCTGACGCAGGATGGGCAAAGCAACATCATCTATATTAACTGCTGTCGAGATCTGGCTAAGGATTATAGACAAAGCTTTAGCATAGTTACGGGAGCGCAGAGCTTTCTCTTGAGCTTTTCTCATCTTAGCCGCCGAGACCATTTCCATGGCTTTGGTTATTTTACCAATATTCCCAGCAGCCTTAATTCTTTTTTTTATCTCTCGAGTACTAGCCATCTTTATTTTTCCTCAGCTAGAATCAACTTAAATTCTTCCCTCGCTTTTTCAAGTAACTTCACCGTTTCATCCGTCAATTTTTGATTTTTAAGAATTGTCTTGATTATTGATTTTTTATTCACTTTAACCCAATCCAACCATTGGCGGCTTTTCTCCTTTACTTTCTCTATCGCTATCTCATTAAAGACCCCATTAGTAACTCCCCAGATAATAATCACTTGATCAATTACATCTTTTGGTTCGGACCAATGTTGTTTTAAGGCTTCAGTTAAACGTTTCCCTTGATCAATAATTTTTTTAGTCTCCTCATCCAGATCGGAACTAAATTGAGCAAAGGCCTCTAGTTCACGGTATTGAGCTAACCCCAAACGCATCTTGCCAGCTATCTGCTTCATAGCTTTAATCTGAGCTGCCCCTCCCACACGGGAAACAGAAATGCCCACATTAATAGCTGGCCGAATCCCAGCATTAAAGAGGTCAGTTTCGAGATAAATCTGACCATCAGTAATACTAATAACATTAGTAGGAATATAAGCAGATACATCCCCTTCCTGAGTTTCAATAACCGGCAAAGCAGTAATCGAACCCCCCCCATACTTCTCATCCAACCGACAAGCACGTTCCAGCAACCGAGAGTGGAGATAAAAAACATCTCCTGGATAAGCCTCCCGTCCTGATGGCCGGCGGAGAAGAAGGGAAAGCTCCCGATAAGCCTTAGCATGTTTTGAAAGATCATCATAAATTACCAAGACATCCTTTCCTTGAGCCATAAAGTACTCAGCAATAGCTGCCCCTGTATAAGGAGCAATATACTGCATAGTGGCACTTTCAGAGGCCGAGGCATCAACAATTACTGTTTTATCTAAAACATCATATTTCTTCAAGGTTTCAATAATCCAAGCAATATTAGCTTCTTTCTGGCCAATAGCCACATAAATATTAATCACATCGGAATCTTTTTGGTTCATCATTGTACTTAAAGCAATAGAAGTTTTTCCAGTAGACCGGTCACCAATAATTAATTCCCGCTGACCCCGACCAATAGGAATCATAGCATCGATAGCCATAATGCCGGTTTGTAAAGGAACATTGACTGACCTTCGATAGATAACTCCAGGAGCAATCCGTTCCAGGGGCATTCTTTTTTTCTCAGTTATAGGGGCAAGATTATCTTTCGGCTGAACTAGAGCATTAACCACCCGACCTAAAATATCATCTCCCACCCCAACCGACAAAACCTGTCCTGTCCGCCTTACTTCATCACCCTCTTTAAGATGTTGGTACCGTCCAAATATTATTCCTCCTACCTTATCTTCTTCCAGATTAAGGACCAAAGCATAGGTTTTTTGAGGTAACTCCAAGATTTCTCCCATCAAAGCTTCAGAAAGACCATTCATCCAAACAATTCCATCATATATTTTTTCAACATAACCAACATTCTCACTTTGATAAGTAAACTGAATTTCATTAAGTTGAGACTCAAAAACTTTCTTTAGATCGTTAATGTTTAATTTATCTTTTTTATTTGTTTGCATATCCTAGCTCCTTTTTAATTTTATTGAGTTTATATTTAAGTGATAAATCTAGAATCTTGTCTTGGTGACGAATAAAAACTCCTCCAAGAATTTGGGGATTAATCTCAAATTTAAACTCCAAACCAGGGAACTCTCTTTCTAGCCATCTTTTAATCCTCACTTTAGTGTTCGGCTCTAATTTCACTGCCGTAACTACCTCCACTACATCAGCTGGAAGGCTATTGTAACGACTTTCCAACAACTTAATGAGTTCAGGAAGTTTCTCCACCAACTGATGCTTCTCTAAAAAATCATAAACCAAATCAGCCAGCTGGTGGATAGGGGTAGCGTCTCTATTGCTCATTAGCGGCAAACCTTATCTTTTCCAGCTTGGATAAAGCACTCTTAATAATTTTTTCTTGAGTGGTTTTGTCCAGCAAATCACTCAATACCTTTTCACTTACCTTAACTACTAAATCACTTGCTTCCTCCTTAATTTTAGTTCGCTCTTCTTTCACTTCCTCCAGTAAAAGACGGCGTTGTTTTTCTACCTCTTCCTTTGCTTTTAACTGAGCTTGATGAATAATTTCCTTCGCTTCCTGATTGGCTTCTCGTTTGGCTTTCTGAATTAGTCCAAGAACCTTTTTCTCGGCTACTGCTAAGCGTTCTTCCTCCATTTTTTTTATTTGCTGCCTAGCTTCCTCATTAGCTTTGGCTAACTCTAATCCTTCCTTAATTCTCCTATTTCGGTCACTGATAAGTTTCAACAAGGGCTTATAGAGAAATTTATTTAACAACCAAACTAAGATAAGAATATTAATAATCTGACCAATAAGCTGAATCCAATTAATTTCCATCAGTGCCTTTTTTAGACAAACTTGATAATTAGAGCTACCACTAAGGCATAGATAGCTACAGCCTCAGCAAAAGCAATGGCCAAAATCATATTGCTTTGAATCTTGGAACCAGCGCTGGGATTTCTTCCTACAGCCTCTGCTCCTCGGCTACCAATTAAACCAATACCAATACCCGGGCCGATTGTTCCTATACCCATGACAATGGCCATCGCTAGAGCTTTAACAGCTTCAGTTTCCATTTTAACCTCCTAAAAATTTATTAACTTACTAATTACTTTCTTCTTCCTGCTCATTATGAGCCATTTGAACAGCTGCATTAAAAAACACCAAACTTAAACTAGAAAAGACAAAAGCTTGAATAAAACCAACAAAAATTTCTAAACCCAGAAAGGGAACACTAGCTAAGAAAGGAATAAGAGCTCCAACAACTAAAAGAAGAACTTCTCCAGCAAAGATATTACCAAACAACCGGAAGGCAAAAGAAATTATTTTAGCAATTTCTGAAATTAGTTCTAAAATGCCAATAAAAAAGTTAAGGGGGTTGGAAAAATTAAAAAACTTTGTTAAATACTTTATTCCCCGTTGAGTTAGGCCAAAATATTGGTTTAAGGCTACTGAAAGGAGAGACAAAGCAAGAGTTGTATTAAGATCGGCGTTAATCCCTCTCAGGAAAGGGACAAACTTAGTTCCATCACCTAAAATGTGCTCTTTAAAACCAATGGTTCCCACCCCAGGAACTAAACCTACCCAGTTACCTAAAATTATAAAGATAAAAAAAGTCATCACCCAAGGGAAAAATAAGCGGCTATGCTCCCCTGCCATATCCTCAACCATAGAATAATAAAGCTCTACTACCAGCTCCAAAAAGGATTGGAGAGATTTGGGAATTATTCTGTAACCCTTCTTATACTGCCAAAAGGCAAAGATAATAAGACTGGCACTTAAGAGGAGAGAAAGAAAAAAGGAGTTAGTGATAGGAAAATTACTTACATAAAAAATTGGCTCAGCATTAATTGATATCTCAACTAAACTCATAATTCATCAGTCAACTAAAAAACAAGAGTAGTTTACCTTACTTCCTTCTCTTCGTCAACCCTGCTGGCGATAAAACTCTTAGTGGTGGTAGTTTTATTAACAGTCCCTTTTCAATAAGGTTGGGATTTTTTAAGTGGTTATACTGAGCTACCTTTAGGTACAAGAAGGGGTTTCGGTACTGGTGTTGACAAATAAACCACAGATTATCTCCTGGCTTGACTTGATAGGTGACCTCCTGTGCTTCATTAATTTGAGAAGGTGTTTCTTCCCCTTTTTGAAGGGAAGGGATAATTAATTTCTGACCTCGGAAAAGCAGATCAGGGTTAACCAGATGATTAGCCCTAGCAATCTCAACCCATTTATAACCATCACCATATTTTTGAATAGCAATTTTCCAGAGGTAATCTCCCCTTCGAACTACGTAAATCTCTTTTTGGGGTTTATTTTCTTCAACTGAGGGAGTTGTCTCCACCTGAACTTGAGGAGTCGTCTTTTTTTGTTCTTTCCTCATCCATTTATGCCACCCCCACCAGCCAACTATCCCCACTAAGAAAAGAAGAGTCAAACCACCTAAAAAAAGACTTATCCAATCTTCATTTTCCTTTAACCATCCCCTGACTTTTATTAATATTCCACTCTGAGGTTGAGATTGAGTTCGTTTCTTCATCTTTCCTGTATTATACACTATATTTCTACCCATTTTAAGAGCCATTCTTCTAATTGTTGACGGGGAAGGCTATTCAAGACATTTCTCTTCTCTGCCCAACTGCGCCTTGCTATCCAAACTCCGTATTTCATCGAGTCCATTGATCGAGCTGCATGAGAATCAGTATTAATTACCAAATTAACTCCTGCTTTCAAGGCTGAAAAAGCTACCTCGTCAGAGATATCTAAACGTTCTGGAGTGGAGTTAATTTCTAGGGCTTTATTGTTTTGACAAACAAACTCAAAAACCACCGGCCAGTTCAACCGATAACCATTTCTTTTATTTAATAATCTTCCCGTTGGATGGGCTAAAAATTTAGCTTTGGGATGAGATAACCCCCTTATCACTCGTTCAGTCATCTTGGTTATATCTAAAGCAAAGCTAGTATGAACTGAAACCACAAGGAAATCTAATAGTTTTATCACTTCTTCTTCTAAAGCTAGTTCTCCATTAGGGAGAATATCTACCTCTAATGACTTAAATATCCGAATTCCTGTCTCTTTTTCCGCTTGGGTAATCAATTTATTCCTTTCTTCTATTAACTTCCTTTTTACATCCACACTCAAGGTCGGACGAGGGAGATGATCAGTTATAGCTATATACTCATACCCTTTTTCCTTAGCTCTTTGAGCCAAGGTCAAAATAGAATCACGGCCTAAGTCATAATTAGTTTCTATGTTGAAGCTAGAATGAAGATGCAAGTCCCCCTTAATATCTTCTAAAGTAACTAAGTGAGGGAGTTTCCCTTTCAAAGCTGCTTCTATTTCTCCTCTATTTTCCCTTAATTCCGGTTCTATCCATTCCATTCCTAGAAAATGATAAAAATCTTCTTCTTTAGCAAAGTGGTGAAGTTTTCTATGCCGAGTGTCTTTTATCCCGTGTTCAGAAAGAGAAAAACTTTTCTTAAGAGCATATCCCCTTAAGGAGATGTTATGGAATTTGGAACCTGTTAAGTACTGGACCAAACTACCCCAATCAGCCGATGGAGCAATAATCACATCTACCCTAAAACCATTACTTAAAACAACTCTTCCTTTGTTACCTCCGACTATCTCAAAACTTTCAAAAAAAGGATATCTGGCTAATGAGGTAAAAACCTTCTTAGCTGCTGATGATTTGACAGCAATATCAATATCTCCCACTGTTGCCAAACGGCGGCGGAGACTACCTAGAACTACCGCTTCTTCTACTTGTGGTAATTGTTTAAGATATTCGATTAACGGTTCAGCTATCTGAAGGGCGTCACTTAAAAGATACCGCTCTTTTTGATGAATTCGCAGGTACTCTTCAGCTAATTTCTTCAAGCGCTGTTCGCTTTTTTCTCCAAAATGGGGAAGCTTTTCTATCTGATGAGTATCGGCTAGTTTAATTAAATAGGCAAGTATCTTTTGATCACCTTTTTCAGGAAAGTCAAAGGCTTGAGTTAACTTATAAGCCAGCTTTGGTCCAAATCCTGGCACTTTAATCAAAGCGGCTGCCGCTGGATGAATATTTTTTAAAAGTTGATCAAAGTGTTTTGACTCTCCCTTAGTGATAAGATCAAGGAGGTGCTGTTTAATATTCGGACCAATATTAGTCACTTTCATCTCCCTATGCTGATGCCAAAGATCCACAAGAGATACTCCAAGGTGTTCTACCTCATCCGCAGCGTTATTGTAAGCAACAATCTTAAAATAAGGACCCTTATTAATAGTGTAGGCAGCGGCAATAAGACGAAGAATCCAAGCTATTTTCTGATTGTTTAATTCTTTAGGATTAACTTTTAACTTCATTATCTTACTTCAGCTGTAACTTTAATCTTTTTCTCAGTTGAGTTGCCTGCTTTATCAACACTCACTGCTTTCAGGGTATTTTCCCCTTTTTGGAGAGGAACCATAACAGTAAAACTACCATCAATATCTACTTTCGCTAGGCGATCATTAACTCTTATTTCAACCCCTGCTTCACTTTGTCCTTTTACCTCAGTCACTAACTCTTCGTCAGGGCCAAAACTAAGTTTAGCTCCGTCCTCTGGGGATTCAATCACTAAGTCTGGGGGGGTAGTATCAACAACAAAAACAACAGATAATGACAGACTGCTCTCATTTTTCCCTTCCCTTAACTGGGCAGTTAATTTATGTTTTCCATCAGCTATCTTTTCTCGAGGAACAAATATAAACTGACCATCTTTACTGCTAACAGTTTCCCCTAGTTTGCTTCCATCCAGAAACAATTCCACTATCTTACCTGACATAGCTGTTCCTCTTATCTCAGGTGTAGGTGTATTAACATATTCTGGCAACGCTTGGAGGGTAGGAGGGAGAAGAGCCTCGTTCTCGACAACCATCACTTTTTCATTTTGATTAACTACGCTGGTTATAAAATCAATCCATCGGGGGAAATACTTTACTCCGTATAAGCCTATTACTGTCAGGACAGCTGTAGTTAAAAGGGAATACCAAAACAGTTTTTTTCTCAACTGCTTTTTCTTATAGGCTAAGAGCCTTGAATAACTAGTTCGAGCTTTTCTCATAGACTTAGCGGGCGCGACCGGATTCGAACCGGCGATCTCTTCCTTGACAGGGAAGTGTGTTTGGCCAGGCTACACCACGCGCCCTTCCTTTTTTAATCTTAATTTAACACCTAATTCTAGCATAAGACCAGGAGCTACTTTCAATAACATTGGAACTTGGTTATTAGAACTTAGGGCTTGGATATTGGTTTGTAAAGTTAGAAAGTTCATAAAGTCATAAGTAAACATTATCAGAACTCGGATCTTGGAACTTAGAACTCAGTTTGTTAACGGGTTATTCTGAGCCCCAGCGAAGAATCTAGCCGAAGGCGCATGGGTGTGCTCCCAAGCTTGAGTGCCAACTCCTGCTCCTGCGCTCGCTCCGCTCGCTAGATCCTTCATTTTGTCTTCGACTTCGCTCAGGATGATGAGGGGAGAAGGTACAATCTCCTCTCAGCCTCTCCCGACAAGTCGGGACGACCCCCTAAAAAGGTTTTGGATTTTGATAATTAGGATTTGTTTAGAATTTAGTGCTTTTTTCTAACCTAGTTCCTCCAACCTAGCTCCTAGTTCCAATTTAGGTTATTAATCACAAGAGCCGTCTGTGGGAGTTGAACCCGCGACCTCTCCGTTACGAGCGGAGTGCTCTAACCAACTGAGCTAAGACGGCTGCCTTTCCATTATACCTGCAATCAAAAAGAAAACCATCAGAGTAAAAGGGTAAAAAAAACTATTGTGAAAAAACGAGTGAAAAATAAAAAATAAAAGCAGCCAGCGAGAGAAAGAACTCAACTGCTGATAAAAGAGAAATAAAAATACCCCCCAAAAAATCAAGCCAAGTAGACCGGTAGTAACCAGAATGTTTAGAAATACCGAGGAAAACCATCCTAAACTATGAGTCAGAGGGTTTAAAAAAAGGAACCGAAGTTTATATAATCCTATATTATTAAAACCTATTCCTAAAAGAGGATGGCGACTAAAAATCTGCCAACCTAAACTATCTTCACTTAACAAACCATAAAGAGTACTCAATCTCCATATTTTCACTCCTTCCCCTGGCAAAGTAAAGGCCATTATTCCAATTACCAATACAGCCAAACTTATCAGGAGAATTTCTTTTTTAAAGTTTCTCATTTGCTTTTTAGTCAAGCTAATTAGAAAATAAAAAGCTAAAAGAAGATAAGCGGAACGAGAAAAAGTAAAAAAGAGTAAGAAGAGAAAAAATAAAGCCAAAATTTTTTCTTCTAAATTCTTTTTCTTAATATCCCAAAAGGCGAAGAAGAAAAATAAAATCAAGCCATAGAAATTAGGATCAAAAAGGTTGCCAAACAAACGATAATGATGTGGGTCCCAATTACCGGGATTGTAGAAAGAAATTTTATTAAAGAAAAGATACTGACCAACAGACAAAATTATAAAGGACCAACTTAATCCTTTTAACCACTTAACTGAAGGAGGGTGATAAAGAAGATAAAAACCATCTACCCAACAGACAAGCCATCTCAGCCAATATAATAATCCTCCTAATTGGAAATGAAAAAGCTGCCAGCTATCAATTAAGGTAATTAAAAGAACAACAATAGCCAATATAAAGAAAGTGTCTTTACTCTTTTCTTTTTCCAAGTTCAACAACCATTTAAGGGCTAAAGGAAAGAGGAAGATTAAAAGAACCTCTAAAAGGTGAAGATGATAAGGCCTTCCTAAAAACAAAGAAGTTTTAAAAGAGCCTATTTCTCCTAAAAGGAAGGAAAGAGCAAATAAAAACCACCATAACTTCACTATCTTCTCTTTCATTGGGAGGGAGAAAATAAAAACAGTTTAATTTGAACAATCATTGAATAGTAACTCATTAAAAAAGCTTGATAAATCCCCCTATACCCTTCTAATAAACCTTCTCTTAAGATTAAGTTCTGAAAACACTTAGCGAGTGGATAGATAATAACTTTAAATAAGTTCCCTTTTATTCCTTTTTCTTTCAAGTCTAAAGCCCGAAGAGTAGAGTAATAATTTAAACGCTGGACGAATTTATCTACTGATAAATATTGGTAGTGAAAAAGATAAAATGAGGTTACTTTCTTTCGAGAAAATTTATTACCCTTTATTGATTCATGAACTCTTCCTTCCCATTTTCTCTCTTTTTTCACAATCCTATCGTGAAAAACAGACTCTCCATGCTCTAAAGTTTTACCTAAAAAAACTTCTTTACGCCTTACAGCATAAATATCCTTATTAAGATTTTCAAGGAGAGCCGCAAATTCTGTTTCATCTTCTATTTTTACTACCTCATCACTATCTAGATGAAAAAGATATTTTTCCTTTGCTTCCTGGTGGGCCAAATTCCGCAGGCGGGCAAAATTATCTTTTATCTTATGAGTAATCAAGCGGTAGTTAGAGAGCTTAGTGAAATTATTCTTTTTCTTAAACCTAAGATTTTCTTTCTGAGCAATAATAAATAAAACTTCAGCAAAGTTCTTGGCCAGAGAATAAAATTCAGGACTTAACTTTGTTTCCCCAGTAACCAAAACAACCAAACTTACTTGATAAACTTTATTCATAAGTATTTCCTCTGTTACAATAGTAACATATGTCAATTGATCGATTAAAACAACTTTTAACTACCACCTCTCTTAAACTAAACATGCTGAGTAGTGGAGCGTTTTGGTTTATTAACATAACAACTTCTCTTATCCTTATTAGGATAGTTCTTAGACACGTTAGCCTAAGCGAATATGGCTACTGGGCTGCTTTTCTAGCTATTACCTCTTACTTCACTTTAAGTGATTTAGGCCTTGGTCCTACCATAACTAAATATATTTCTAATGTTAGGATACCTTTTCCTCAAAAAAAGCAACTAGTTACCTTTATTCTTCTCCTCGAATCCCTAAGTGCTGCTCTTTTAGCTGGCGGGATTTTCATCTTTTACTTAACCTTTTACCATCATAATTATTTTTCTCTCTTTATTCTTCTCCTTATTGGTCAGTTTTTTACTCAAATGGGGATGAATCTTTTAGCCATACTTAATGGTCTCCAAAAAATTTTCCTCTCTAACACTCTTAACTCAACTAAGGTTTTAATTTACTTCTTTCTCGTTTATTTTTCTGTTCCTAAGATGGGGATATTTTCACTGGCTTTTTCATTTACTCTGGCTGGAATAATTTTTTTTGTGATTGCAGTTTATGCTGTCAGTCATTATTTTCATCCAGACAAAAACGATCTTCAAGGAATAGATAGAAACTTAATCAAAAGAGCTTTAAGTTTTTCCAGTTCCATGTTCATTCTCAAAATAGTAGGCCAAACTAGAACTCAGTTTGATAGGATAATCCTTTCTTTATTAACTTCACCCGAGTTAACAGCCATCGTCGACCTAGCTAAGAAATTAATTGGCCCGGTAAGGGGTATTTATATCTCCTTTATCTCTCCTGTTTTCCCTGTTTTTAGTCAGCTTCACAGTCAAGCTGATAAAAAAAAGCTAAGAAGTGTCCTTCATAAAACTATTATCTTAGCTTTAATAATCCTCTTTGTCTCCTTTGCTGGATTAGGAATCATTGCTAAACCTTTAGTGAATTTTTGGCTCGGCCCCCAGTTTGAAAAGATTCTACCTCCTGTTTACATTCTCATAGTGTCTGAGGCTATAAATTTAGTAATGTATCCAGTCAATCTAAAAATTATTGCTTCTGACAACCATTCGCGCCTAGTTAAGTTTGTGACTATTGTGACAACTATTCAACTTAGTCTCAGCTTACTTGCCCTCTACTTTTGGAATTACTTAATTATGCTATCTGTTTTTGCCGGGGTAGAGTTCATTAAATTTCTTATCTGGTTGTCTTTATTTAAGCATCATTTGTTTGATATAAAATCAAGACGAGTGTAACTTTTTGGTGCAGATTTGGCTTATATAATTAGATATGAACAAATTTTCCAAACAACCATCAGTAACCATCTCTCAGGCTATTAAAATGGTTGAGGGAAATTATCTGCCAAATTTAATCCAACTTGGCCGGATTAAAAAACAGGTTTTTAATCAGAAAAATAACAACCTAAATAAAATCAGTGGTGCCAATTTCAATTTTTATCCCTGGATCTGGTCAACAGTAATTATTTTAGTGCTAATATTTTTCTTCAAGGTCGCCAACCAATCAAACAGTTCACTCCTGACATTTAACAAGATAAAGAGTAATTATTTTGGTTTCCTACTCAATAAAAAATCCAAACCAAACAACAAGATATCAATTGCTTATGCAGCTGGGATGGTAAAAAAAGAAGCCGAAAAAATTAAGAGTCCAAATATAATTATCCATACTATCACCACCCAAATTTTATTTACCAAAAACGGCAACAAAGAAACAATTACTTATGATCTTTGGCAGGATAATGGCAGTGGCCGATTCAAAAATAAAACTATTAACTCAACTTCTACTTCCATCCAAGTAAATGATGGTTTCAACCGTTGGGATTATGATCAAAACCAAAAAATATTGATGGTTGAACATTACTTAAATGTCCCCAAGGGTGGAATCGCCAACCGTGGCAAGCAGGTTTGGCTTCTAGTTGACTTCGAAAAAATTCTCAAAAATAAATCAAGACTAAAAATTGACCGAGTTAAATTTGAGAATAAACCAGCTTTAGTTTTAACCTGGACTGATAAGGACGTCAGTGGTCCAGAAGGTAAAAAAATAACCCAAAAATACAATTACTACTTTAACTCCCAATTCCAAATGGTTGGCCAAGAAATATGGCAAGTTGAGGCAGGAAAAAGATTACTCAAGCAAAGAATTACTATTAACAAGATAGAATTACTACCCAGGACAAAAGATAACCTAAAACGGATATTTAAATTCGACTATCAAGTCCCAACCGAGACTAAAATTGAGGAAAAATATCTGGATGCCAATACTTTAACACCTATAACTCTAAATCCTAGCCCAATAGCTAGTTCAAGTCCCACAATTAAGCCAAATGTTACAGCTAGTTTCAGTGCCAGTCAGAAAGAAAGAATTGTTAATCTTAACATTGATAACAAGTGCCGATTAGTTGTTTCCACTCAGCCGGCCAATAACAGGAATGTAATTAACCTTAACTATCCTGATTGTCGAAGCCAAACTAAAGATAAAATCCTTAAATTAACCGCCGTTTCTAAAAACCAGGACATCCTGGCTTATCTAAGTTATGGAGGTGAAGAATATCCTCAATACCAGATAATTAAACTTTATCTTCCAAATCAAGAATACCAACATCTCAATCTAACCTATCTAGATGATACCTCTTATGTTAACAACTTGGCTTTTAGCAATGATGGTCGATTGATAATTATAATCGTCAAGTATATAAATGTCCCGGTCCCAAACCAATATAAAATTTACGCCGATGCTTATGACATAAATAAGTTGATGGCTAATTACCCGACTAATATCGACCCCCAAACTAAAAACTTGAAAAATGAAGATCAATACAAAAATCAAAAACTGATAGCCGAAAGGTCTAACCCCGATATCGTCTCTGAACAAGAAAACTGCCAATTCTTAGTTAAAGATGCTAGAACAAAACAAGTCATTTATTCAATTCCTTGGTGTCAAAAGTAAAAAACATCATGGCCTTAAATCTTCATGAAGAAAAACAAATCTTAGCTAAAGCTAAGAGTGATAAAAATTATCTGGCAATTATTTTTGACGCTTATGCTAAAGACATTTATGCCTACATTTTGTCTTTATCAAAAAATAAACTGACAGCGGAAGACATAACTAGTCAAACATTTAAAATAGCTTTAGAAAAAATCGATAAATTCGTTTGGCGAGGAATTTCTATTAAGTATTGGCTATTCAGGGTAGCTCACAACGAACTTCAAAAAACTTGGCGCAAGGAAAACAAAATTATTTTTGACAACTCGGTAATCAATAATAGCTTCAAAAATAACTTTAATGATCAGGATTTTCTCAACCAATTAATTACCCAGGACCAAGCTGAAAGAATAAGTTCTTTTCTTAATCAATTGCCGCCTTTCAGCCAAGAAGTTATTGACCTCAAAATTTGGCAGGAATTTAGTTTTAAAGAGATAGCTGAAATAACCGGCCAAAACCAATCAAAAGTTAAAATGGCCTATTATCGAGGTCTGAAGAGGTTAAAAAAACTGCTAGGAAAATAAATGAGCTATCAATTGGGGATTATTTTAATAAATTACAATAACTGGGCTGATACTGAAGAAATATTAAGGGATTTTAACCAATCAACATTCAAAAATTTCTCAGTTCTTCTAATAGATAACAACTCTAAAAATCAAGAATCCTTAACTCTTAAATTAGCTAAGCTTCATTTGAAATACCCTTACTGGTTAAAAAAGAACAAAAAAAATCTAGGTTTTGCCAAAGCAGTTAACCAAGGACTAAATTTTTTCTCCAAGAAAAGATATAAATATTATCTCCTTCTCAATAATGATGTTCTTGTTTCCCCTTCTTTTTTAAGTTGTCTAGTAAAAGAGTATGAAAAACTTCCTCCTGGTTCTCTTCTTTCTCCCTTAATAAAACACAAAGTAGGTTCCTTGATTCTTTATGGTGGAGAAGGGTATCTAACTCCTCTAATCGCCCTAGCCCGCCACCGGAACTATCTTCATCAACCAAGAGGGGGAATAAAAAAAGTTCAGTTCGTTTCTGGTTGCTCACTTTTTTTTGACTACCAACTACTCCAAGATAACCTTCGCTTCGACGAACATTTCTTCCTTTATCTGGAAGACGTTGACTTCTGCCTTCGAGCGGCCCAAAAAGGCCATTATTCTTACCTTACTTCAAGATGTACAATCTTCCACAAACAATCGCGGTCCTTTAAAAAAAGTGCCACTAAGTTAAAATACAGTTTTCCTTCTAACCTTAGGTTCGCTTGGAAACATTACCTCCTCTTCTCGCCTATCTGGGTTATCTTCCTACCTTTCTTCTACCTTAAACTATACGTACTCTGGTCATTGAGAGAACTTAAAAGGAAAGTATTAAGACCCTCATTTAATACCAAAAAGTTGTCCTAATTTTCGAGCCTGTTTTCGACTATCATATCTTTCTCTAGCTAGGTTATAAACTTTCTGTTTATAGTTCAAAAGAGTTTGAGGATGAGCAATAAAATTAATAACTTTTTCTGCAATTCCAGAATAATCCCCCTCTTTTACCAACAATTGATCGTTACTAACTATCTCTTCTATGGCTCCGCTTCTATAAGCTAAAGGAACTACCCCCGAACTCATTGCTTCAACCAAGTTCATTCCAAATAACTCCTCCCAGTATTTAGTAGTATGAGAAAGAGATAATAAGATATCCGCTTGACGATAGACTGCCGGCATTTTTTCATAAGAATAAGAGAGAGAAGAAAGACCATTCTTCTCTAAGTACTTTTTCAAAGGACCTTTTCCCACCACCTTTAACTCAAAATCAACACCCCGCCTTCTCAGAAGATTATAGATAGAAACTAAATCTCTTATCCCCTTCTCTTCTACTAAACGGCCTACGAAAAGTACCCTCAACCTTCTTCTTCTTCTTCTTTTTTTACTCCAAGAGGGATAAAAGATTTTTTGATCTACTCCGTAGGGTATAACCTTAATTTTTTGAAGATTCACCCCTTCCTTAACCAAAGTTTTTTTAGCTTTCACGGTAAGTGTGTGAAAAATATCAGTATTTTGGCGAATAAATTGTTTAATTTGTTTTCGCCGCCAAATGCCTTGATGATTAAAAGGTTTAGTCTCTGAACAAGTAACAACCAACTTTTTCAAGTCCCCTTTAGCTCGCATTTTAGCTAGTTGGTAAGTAAAATAAAAATAAGTTTCCCGGCCGCTGGCAACTGTAATTTTCCGCTGTTTTAAGACTTTTTCTAACCCAAATAGCCACATAGCATCACCTAAGAATAACCTATTCAAAAGAGGCATTTTATAAGGAAAATCGGGTAGATCAACCGGGGATGGTAGTTTAATAAGTGGAAATTTGAAATTCTGATGTATAGGCCTCAGCGATCCCACTCCCCATACCCTAAACCCATAATCCACCAGCGGCTCATAATTCTGCATTTCATA
>WFRL01000022.1 GCA_015486555.1 Candidatus Microgenomates bacterium
GGATGACTTGAGGAGGATAATAAACAAGGGTATTATTAATTTCAGTCCGATTTTTCAATTAGGTAGGACTGAGATGTGTTAGAATTAACTATGGCCAAAAAGAAAGAGACGAACAGACCTAGAAAGGGTAAAAGGGTATCAGAAAAGAACTGGTATGAGAAGCTCAAAAAGCATTTTCTAAATAACCTTAATTTTTATCTCTCTCTTTTAGTTAGTTTAATTTTAAGTTTGGGTGTTTGGTTTTATTTTTCCAATAACGTCACCCGTTTTACTTTTATTATGCCGATCATTGCCACTTGGATTTTTTATCTTATTATGACTGAGGTTGATAATTAGGATTGACAAGGGTTAAAGGGGTAATTATAATTAAAGCAACTTAGAAAATTAGTCAAGGAGAAAGATGAATCTAATTAGAGATGTTTTAGCAAAAGAAACAACAATAACAGTAAAAGAGCCTTCAGTTCCTTATGTTAATAGTATTGGCAGCTTATTGGGAGGCATGTTAACTATTGCCATAGTTTTTGGTGCTTTAGCTGTTTTCATCTACTTAATCTGGGGTGGTTTCGACTGGTTAACCTCAGGTGGTGATTCAGGTAAAATCGAAAAAGCTCAGAAGAAAATAACGGCGGCCTTGATTGGTTTTGCCATTATCGCTGCTTCTTATGGCTTGATGAAACTAATTGGTGCTTTCTTCAATATTGATATCTTCAGTGGGGTAAAGTTCCAGTCTATAACAAAAACCCCTACTCCTACTCCATAAAATATAATGAAGCTAAAAAAGTGGCAAGAAGGGGTGGATTATATCGCTAACCCGCCAGGGTGCAGTAATTGTAATGTGCCGACTATTAAAGGCATCGAAGTTGTTGTAGCTAGAATACTCCAGTTGGCAGTCAGTTTTGCCCTTTTGGTAGCTTTTGTCTTTTTAATTTACGGTGGCTTCCTCTGGCTAATAGCTGGTGGAGATGATCAAAAGATAGGCCAAGCCAAAAAAACAATAACCTACTCCTTGTTAGGTATAGTCGTCTTGGTAGGAAGTATGATTATTCTCCGGGCCGTTGAGGTAATTACTGGGGTCTCTCTCCACACCTTTCGTATCTACTTTGCTCCAACTAATCCTTAAAAGTACCCCTGATCACTTCTTTTTCCGGTTTATTTGAGAGAAGCTCTGTCTCTTGGCTAATAAGACAAACAGCAGGAGAAGGTAAGCTTTGTTTAATTTTTAGAAAGAGCTGACCCTTTTTAGTAGAGGGGTTGTAGTTTAACCTCTCAAGAGGAATAAAGGAACCATCTTTAGTTTTCAACCAGAGATGATAATGATACCCCTTTTCAAGAAGTGGGAGGGGGTAGGCTATTGATTTTAAGTAGTAAAAATTACCCCTCTGCCCCAACCAACAGCCGCCATTTATCTTCTTTCGATTAAATTTACTTTGAAAAGTAACAGAGCTAAGGGAATACTCGCGTTGCCATTCACTTGGAGGAATAAAACTGACAATTAATTGAGAAGTTGGTGTTGGTTGTAGAGGGTGGAGTTGAGAGAAAAAATTTTCTTTCCAAGAACCAAGTTTAAAGTTTTGATGCCAGTATTTTTGGCTTAGTTTTAAAATGGCTATACCTATTAGGATAATAGTAAAAATGGTAAAAAGAATCACCTTTTTCATTGACTAATTATATCACGGACTATAGGATGGATAGGAATCGGAACTTGGAACTCAGTCGGAAATAAGAAAGCTCAGTTAATCCTAAGTAGTGGAAAACTAGGGAAAGTAAGGAGTCAATTCCATGCGCTTATCGGCTAGATTCTTTGCTTCGCTCAGAATGACCAGGAGAAGTGGCAGTAGCTTTCTTTTCTATCGTTGTCCTGAATGAGTTGGAAGGTACTCACCCCTACGTCATCCTGAACGAGCCGCCAGGCGAAGTGAAGGATCTAGCCAAAGGCGCATGAGAGTGCTCCCAAGCCTGAGTACCAATTCCTGCGCTCGCTCCGCTCGCTAGATCCTTCGTCGCTATGGCTCCTCAGGATGACTCACTTGTAAGGGAACTGCCCACTCTCCGCGTCATTCTGACCCTCCGAAGCGGAGGGGAAGAATCTAGCGTAGCGCAAAGATGTTGGCAGCCAAGCTTGAGTAGACACCCATGCACCTATCGGCTAGATTTTTACCCCTACCGAAGGGGGGCTTTACTTCTTCCATGCCACTGACCTGGGGCCGGAGTGGGTGGATATTCTGACGGGTTAGTGATTGTAAGGGATATAGTGGGTCTTTGTTCTGGTGAAGTTATGTAGACATGTTTTTTAATCCATTCTGCTCTGCCAACAAATTTAGGTTTGTAATAATACGAGTAAGTTTCTACTAAGATCTCTGCCTTAAAACCATGCTCATAAGGTGGTATTCCATTTCTATAGTAGTGAAACCCTTTTGAAGGAATATTACATACTAAATCCCCTTCTAAAATTCCCGGCCATCTTTTAGCCCAATAGGCGTATTGTTTAGAGCATAAAGCTATTCCCGAACTACCTGGTAAAATCTGCGGTATTACTTGAGCAATAACTCTTCTTTTGGGATCTAGGTTATTAGCAACAACCTTAAAATGAAGGGTTATTTTAACTTTAGATGGTGCAGAAGTAGAAGATGGTTTTGATCGAATAGGGGTAGATATTGAACTGGGTATTAAAGTTGGTGTAGGTGTAGGTAAAGGCTCAATAATGTAATTGACAGTTGGTTGAAGACTATTATCTATGTTAAAAGTAATCACCTTTCTCTTACTTAAGTAATCGACTTTGGCAGGGTCTGTGATTTCAACTGTCTTGTGTTGCCATTTTCTGGTATAACAAACAATTTTGTTTAACCAAGTACCCCTTTTCGGATCTCTTGCTTTTGATACCCATACTTCCTGGTCACCCACCTTAATTTGATGGGGTACCTTACTTAATTTAAAAGGAATGTTGTTGGGACA
>WFRL01000023.1 GCA_015486555.1 Candidatus Microgenomates bacterium
CCTGCGCCTTCGGCTAGATTCTTCGCGGGGCTCAGAATGACACAATACTAAACTCCAAGTACCAAATTCCAAGTATCCAAATCAATAACAATAACCAATGATCAAATGTTTGAATAATTGGTATTTGGAATTTGCCTGAAAATTGATCATTTTGTTGAATGATGGTAACATAAGTTATGACTCAACCACTTAAAGAACTAATTAAAATCAGGCAGCAAAAACTAGCCGCCATCAAAAAATTGGGAATTAACCCTAACCCTCCTTTTTATCCTAGAGACCGATCGATAAAAGAAGCTAAAAAAATTGGCTTAACGACAAGGTTAGCTGGCCGCATTCGAAGTATTCGCCGCCACGGCAAATTAACCTTTATTGATATCAGCGACGAGAGTGGTCAAATTCAACTTCTCCTCCGAGCTAATGATCTTAGTTCCAAAGAGTACCAACTAATCAGGCTTTTAGATATTGGCGACTTTATTGGAGTCAAAGGAGAGGTCTTTAAAACAAAAGCCGGTGAGATAACCCTTAAGGTTCAAGAACTAACTCTTCTCAATAAAGCTCTCCGTCCCCTGCCAGATGAGTGGTATGGTTTGAAGGATAAGGAAGAACGTTTTCGCCGCCGTTACCTGGACTTAATTCTTAACCCTAAAATAAAGAAACTTCTTGACAAACGATGGCAGACACTCAAAAATATTCGCCAGTTTTTATGGCATCAAGGGTATACCGAAGTAGAAACTCCTATTCTCCAAAACCTCTATGGCGGAACTAATGCCCGCCCTTTCACTACCCATCTTAATGCTTTAGACATAGATATGTACCTTAGAGTAGCCCCAGAGTTGTACTTAAAACGGCTAATAGTCGGCGGTTATGAAAAGGTTTTCGAAATTGCTCGAAACTTTCGCAATGAAGGTATGGACCAAACTCACCAACCAGAGTTTACTATGATGGAAATCTATCTTGCCTACGGGGATTACTTAGCTATTATGGCTCTTACCGAGGAATTACTACGAACCCTCGCTGAGAAGGTAAATAAGACAACCCAATTGAAAATAAACCAAAAGGTAGTTGACTTAAGGAAAAAATGGTCAGTGTTAACAATCGACCAAGCTTTAAAAAAGTACGCTAATATTGATTGGCAACAAATTAGTGGTCAGGAAATTAGACAGCTTCTTAAAAAACACCAGCTTCAAGTTCGTGGTGTCTACTCAGACAATAAAGCTCTCTTTGTTCTTTTTGACCATTTAGTAACCCCCCAACTCATCCAACCTTCTTGGGTTATTGATTACCCCCAAGAAGTAAGTCCTTTAGCTAAAGGGCATCGCAGTAAGCCGGGTAGAGTTGAGCGTTTCGAAGGTTATATTGGAGGTAAAGAGATTTGTGATGGCTGGTCAGAAATAGTTAACCCTCTAGAACAAAGAAGGAGATTTGAGACTGAACAAAAGAATCTTCGAGCAGGAGATAAAGAAGCTCAGCCGTTGGATGAAGACTTTATTCAAGCTTTAGAGTATGGGGCTCCACCTATTGCCGGTATTGGTATTGGCATCGATAGGTTAGTAATGCTTTTGACCAACACCTGGAGTATCCGGGAAGTAATAGCTTTTCCTCTAATGAAAACTCGATCTACTATTTAGGCTTAGACAAGGTAATCTTGTAGTTTTTTCCTTCCTGATGGCCGGCGAATCTTCCGGATAGCCTTAGCTTCTATCTGACGAATCCTTTCTCTTGTTACTCCAAAAAACCGGCCGACTTCTTCAAGCGTCTTAGGGGTAGAACCATCAAGTCCAAAGCGCATAATAATCACCTGAGCTTCGCGAGGAGAAAGATTTTTAAGAACATCCTGAACACTTTCTTTAAGTAATTCTTGGGTGGCTGCTTCATAAGGAGAAGGTTGAGTTTGATCTTGAATAAAGTCTCCAAGGAGAGAATCTTCATCATCTCCAACCGGTTTCTCTAAAGAAGTCGTATCCTGAGCCAAGCGAAAGATCTCTCTTACCCGCTCCCCAGTCAAGTCAAGTTCAACACCTATTTCTTCAGGGGTAGGTTCTCGGCCAAGTTTTTGGGTGAGCTGACGTTGAGTACGAATAATTTTATTGATAGTTTCAACCATATGGACAGGGATGCGAATTGTTCTGGCTTGATCAGCAATAGCTCGAGTAATAGCTTGCCTAATCCACCAGGTAGCATAAGTAGAAAACTTGAAACCTCGCCGCCAATCATATTTTTCCACTGCCCGAATTAACCCTTGGTTTCCCTCTTGAATAAGATCAAGAAGAGATAATCCTCTATTGATATATTTTTTGGCGATAGAGACAACTAGGCGGAGGTTTGATTTGATAAGTCTTTTCTTAGCTTCCTTATCTCCCTTTTCCACCCTCTGGGCCAACTCAATTTCATCTTCCGCAGTAAGAAGATTTACCCGGCCAATTTCTTTGAGATACATCCTTACTGGATCAATTAAGGTTTTATCTTTTAACCGTTTTAATTCTTCAATTTCTTTGAGAATATCTGATCTTTTTTCTTTAAGCTGTTCCTTTTCCTCTTCAAGATTTTCTATAACCTCGATCTCATTTTCTAAGCAAAATCGGAAAAGTTCATCTAATTGATCAAGATATTCTTCTGGTTCAGGCAAGCAGTTTAGAATCTCTTCAAAGGTAATAAATCGACTTTTTCTCCCTTTAACTCGAAGATTTTTTAAACAAGATGGCGGTTGAGAGAAGGTAGTAGTTTGTCGGCTAATTAAAGTAGTACTAATCATTGGTAGTTTTTATTTTAACACGAGAGAGACCTTGAGACTTTTACCTCAAGGTCTCTCTTCTTAATTAAGCAAGACCAAATCTTTTATTTATTCAGGCTCACCTTTATTTTTTTGCTTTTAGCTTCTTCTCTCTTAGGCAAGGTTATCTTAAGGATACCATCTTTGATATCGGCTTTAGCTTTATCCGGATCAACTTTTGCTGGTAGCTGAACTTGGTAAAAAAACTGCCGTTGCTGCCATCCTCGCAGATAGTAGCGGCGTTTCTTGTCTTCTTCTTTCCTTTCCACTTTCGTCCCTGCCTTAACTGTCAGTAGATTATTATCAATAGTTACGTCTATCTCTTCTGGACTTACTCCAGGAACCATAGCTTCAACAACCACATCTTCATCAGTCTCATAAACATTTACTCCCTCTTCTGATCCACTAATCGAAGAGGAGGACAATTCCCAGTCTTCAAAGAAAGGTTTAAGTAAGCTGCGGGGAACTAAAGCCCAAGGATTTGTTTTGTCAGTCATTTTAACCTCCTTATTTGAAAACCTTATAACTATTATCAGTCTAGCACTTAGAGTGCTAATTGTCAAGAGTTAGTCTTACCCAATCAAAAGTCGGATTAAATATCATCCTGAGCGATAGGGAAGAATCTAGCGAAGCGCTCTTATTTCTGGTCGTGGAACTATTAAAAATTCATAGGATTACGTCACTAATCACGAGCCCGGCTCGGAAAACCCGGCTCGTAAAGACAACCAGCCAGGGAAGAAATGTTATAATTAATTGTTATGAGAGATAGTTTACCTTCCCATATAAAACGATTGTTTTGGGGGGATAATTTAAACCAATTAGACTTTAATAAACACGCCGATTACATTATCCAAACAATTCTAGAACATGGCGGAGTCAAGGATGTTAAGTGGCTATTCAAAAAGGTACCGAGATCTATTATTAGAAGGAACTTTTCCCACTATCATCTCACCCCCAGGTCCGCTAACTTTTGGAAGCTAATTCTATGAAATTATCTTTTAATACCCAAGCACTACCTAAATCGACCTTTGCTTTAATTGAGCTCTTCCATTCCAAAAAGCCCTCCTTTTTGAACTTCTTCTATCTTTCAGGCGGTACCGGTTTAGCTCTACATCTAGGTCATCGGCAGTCTGAAGATTTAGATTTTTTTACTCCCCAATCTTTTGACCTCCATCAATTGCTAGCTCGGTTACAAAACCTTAGTGACCAACTGGACCAAGTTGAGATGTATAAAAATACTCTTAACCTTTACCTTAATCAAGTGAAACTTCAGTTTCTTACTTACCCCTATCCATTATTAAAGCCTCTAACTAATTGGGAAAACATTAAAATTAGCTCTGTCATCGACATTGCCTGCACCAAACTGATTACTATAAGCCAAAGAGGTTTTAAAAAGGATTTTGTAGACCTGTACTTTGTTTTACAACGGATTCCTCTTGAAAAGTTATTTTCGGCCTTAGAGGGAAAATACAAAAATGTTAGCTTTAATAAACTTCATATCCTGAAATCTTTAACTTTTTTTAATGAGGCTGATGAGCAACCTATGCCCAAGATGTTAAAACCCATTACATGGGAGCAAATCAGGAGTGAATTAACTATTGCCGTCGTTAAATTCCGAAGCCACTTTTTACAAGACTAACATTACTTCTCTGTTGTTTAACAATCCCGGCTCGTTCAGGGTGATGAGGATGAGTGCGCCTTCGGCTAGATCCTTCGTCGCCCCAGCTCCCGACAAGTCGGGATGACCTGGGAAAAGGGTACGACCTACTCCACCGGTCATTCTGACCCCCCTTCGGTGAGGGGAAGAATCTAGCGTTAGCGCTATGAATTGGCTTCCTCCTTTTCCTCAGTCATTCTGACCCTCCGAGGCGGAGGGGAAGAATCTAGCGAAGCGCTCTTATTTCTGGTCGTGGAACTATTAAAAATTCATAGGATTACGTCACTAATCACGAGCCCGGCTCGGAAAACCCGACTTATACAAAAAAGCTGCCGCCAGCAGTTAGCCACCTATTTTCCCGGATCGCCATCAAGAAACCGATCCCGGAGCGGTTACTTAATATTTCAGTTTTAATTCTCGGCCATTATTACGGTACCCATTATCCCTTTTGGTCCGTTTTCTTTTGCCGTTGCCGTTATAAGTCCAGTTACCATTCCAAAAATTGGCCATTAATTGAATAATGCTCGGAGGTGGGACAAACATAACCCGATCATTAGCTGATAAGGTTTCTAAAATCTCTCGTTGTTTTTTACCCTTATGATGGGAACCGTTATCACAATGATACACTCCCGCCCAAGACAGCTGATAAATAAACTGGCTGATAATGCTATCAGGAGATTGGCCGGATGTTACAAGTACAACAAGCGGCATTTTTAATATATCCTCTACACGCTGAGGGTTTTTTTTGGCTTGATTGATAAAACGCCAAGCACCTCTTGCGGATGTTTTGGCCTGAATGCAGGTGGTTTCAAAGTTTAGTACACCACCAACCCAAAGGTTAAGGTGAGCCACTAAGTCAACCCCGTTTTTATCAAGCAGATTGTACGATGAAGTGACGACTAAACCTTCTATCCAAGGTAAGTTGGTTAATGCGTTTATGATGCTTTCCAAGCTTTTTTGTTCCGGTTGAGGTTTGTTACCTAAATCACCATAGTCTATAAATCTTTCTCCACCGGGCATATTATTAATAATTGTTATATCACAGATTCTAAATTTTAGAAAGCCGAATTGGCAAATCAGCCCCGGAGCGGTTTCGATTTATTTTTGTTATTGTCGGATTTGTAAAATCATTATTGTCGATAACAATGTCAGCTTTTTCCTTTGGTTTGACCCTTTTTAAATATAATTGTTGTCCGGGAATATAGCGCCTTTGGTATTTATCGAGAATTTTTTGCTTATTGCCAATATATTCTATTTCTGTGGTTCTTTTTAGAACTCGTTTAATGGTAGTTTTAAAATCTACGTCAAGAAAAATTTTAATGTCCCAGTAATGAATTAATTGGGGCCGGAATAAAAATATTCCTTCCATAACTAGAATAGAATCTTTTGTTGCTGTTTGTATTGGTGAACTGATTTTTGAATCAGTCCGATAGTCAAAAACCGCTGTTCTATATTGAAGTTTCGTTGAAACTAAAGGATTTAAAAGAGATTCTTTTAGAGCTTGGTAGTTGAATGAGTCGAAGTAGTATCCGCTTGGTGAGTTTTCTCCCTGAGCATAACGGATGCTTTTGGGATTATGAAAACCATCAATTGAAGTTTGGATTACCAATCGGCCCGATTTTTTAAGTTGGCTGGACAACTCTTTAGCCAAAGTTGTTTTGCCGGAAGCATCAACACCGTCGATAGCCACCAATAAAGGCGAGTCTTTTTGCTTTTTAAGAATAATACTTGTTAAATATTTTAAGAGCCTTTTTAATTGCATATTAATACTAATTTAGTATACAGCCAGGCTTGTAAAACCCTATCAAATTGTACAAAAATCTTGACAAATACCCTGGGTATTTGTAGAAGAAGAGATATAATTAACCACTGTTTCTTACTCTCATAATCTGTAATCTTTAAAACTTTGAGATCATTATATTTAGTTGACTGACCGCGGGGTATTTTTGTTTATTGGCAATCTAATCTGGCCTTGACATACAGTGGGAATTATTCTACAATTGGTAGTGAAGTTTACTAAATACTAAATAATATGAAAGCTAGCAGCTTTGACACACTGTCACAAGTCTTGTCCCAGTTCCCATAATATACCAAACAAAGCTTAGGTTTGGCGTTGGGTAAGGACGGCAATAAATTAGATTACTGGATTAAGCAGTTGATCAAAGAAGAAGTTCTTATCCCATTGAAAAAAGGTGTTTATGCTTCTGCCTACTACATCCAGCAAATCAAAGATGAAAACCCAGCCTTCTTTGATCTCTACCTTCAACAG
>WFRL01000024.1 GCA_015486555.1 Candidatus Microgenomates bacterium
GGTGTAGATGACAGAGGACCCATCGGGTAAATGGGGTTTGGAAATTATGTCTTACCATTCGAGATTGTGGTGATAGAAAGGTATAAAATAAAATTATGAACCTGAAAGAAATTGGTCATACTAAAATCACCCCAGAAGGCTGGGGGGAAAATATAGCGATTGCCGGAGGGAGTTTGATTGGCCTTATTATTCTTTGGAATTATCTGAAGAGTGGAATTGCTTTGGCTTTTTTTCTCATTCTTCTCCTCATATTCTTTATCTCCTTAGCCCAAATTCTTGTTAACATAATCAGGTTATTTTTAGCCTTCTCTCGACGTATACTCAACCTCTATCTGGCCTGGAAAAACTCATAAACCTCATATAATTCCGAGCCCGGCTCGGAAAACCCGGCTCGTTAATTGAGAGTGGTGTTAATCTCAAATGTATCGTGACCAGGACAGGGCTTTTCAACTTAATTTGCCTCGGTGTATACTCAAATTAGATTATATGAACCATATTGCTGTTATAGGCTGTCAGTGGGGTGATGAGGGCAAGGGCAAAATTATCGACTTCCTCACTCAAAGGAAATCCATCTCAACCATAGTCCGCTATCAAGGCGGCAACAACGCCGGCCACACTGTTGTTGTCAAGGGCAAAAAGTTCCCCTTTCATCTTTTGCCTTCAGGCATCCTGACTCCCAATAAAACCTGTCTTATCGGCAATGGTGTGATTATTAATCCTCAAGTTCTTTTGGATGAGATAGACAACCTCCAAAAGCAAGTCGGCTTAAACCATGCCCGCCTGATAATCAGCCATAAGGCCCATTTGATTATGCCTTGGCACATTATCCGTGACTCAATAGCCGGCGGCCGCATCGGTACCACCAACCGAGGCATCGGTCCAACTTATGAGGACTACATCGGCCGGCGGGGTATAAGACTCATCGACACTCAAACCAAAAGCCGTTTTGCCCAAAGGGTCAAAGAGGAGCTGGCCTGGAACCAAAAATTAATCCAGTTAATGCTTGAGGTTAACCAGATCAGTCCTCAAGAGAGAGATCAACTTAATCTCAGCCACCGCTTATCAGCTAGCCACATCATCAACTATTACTGGCAGATCTTAACCAAACTCAAAGCCAATCCTCAAGTTGATATTACAGATACAGCCGCCTATCTCCAACAAGTCCAGGACAAAGGCCAGCAAATCCTCTTTGAGGGAGCTCAAGCGACTCTTTTGGATATTGCTCACGGGACTTACCCATATGTCACTTCATCCAACCCAACCATCGGCGGTTTATACACCGGCACCGGCTTTCGCCCCAGAGGCTTGGAGATTATCGGCGTGGTCAAAGCCTACACCACCAGGGTTGGCAACGGCGCCTTTCCTACCGAGCTGTTTGATGATATTGGTGAAAAACTAAGACAAGACGGCCATGAATACGGCACCACCACTGGCCGGCCGCGCCGCTGCGGCTGGCTTGACCTTAACATCGTTAAATATGCCAAACTCATAAACGGTTTAGATTGCTTGGCCGTAACCAAACTAGATATTTTATCCGGCTTAAAAGAAATTAAAGTTGGCACAGGCTATAGGCTTGGTTCTCAAAAAATCCATAACTTTATAGCTGACAACCACCAACTGGAAAAGGCCAAGGTTATCTACCAAACTCTGCCAGGCTGGCAGGAGGATATAAGCTGGGTGAGAAAGTTTGCCGACCTGCCCGCCGCCGCCCAAAACTACATCCACTTTATCGAAGATCAAACCGGCCTTAAAGTCAAACTCATCGGCGTTGGCCCTAGCCGCCAGCAAGTCATCAATCTGCTGTCAAGCCAGGCTTGATTTAGCCGACCTGATATATATTTGACATAACTTGTAAAGTTTCAGCGAATTAGTTGACATCTTCGATCACTACCAATCCCTTTTTACCATCAACCTTAACAACTTCTCCATTTCTCAGAACCTCAGTAGCAACCTGAGTTCCTACGACGCATGGAATTCCCAGCTCTCGGGCAACGATGGCGGCATGGCAAGTGACTCCTCCCTCATCGGTGATAATAGCAGAGGCTTTCTGCATAAGCAAAACATAATTAGGGTTAGTCATATTAGTGACTAAAATGTCGCCTTTTTTAAAATCTTTAGCTTGAAAGGGATCCATCACTATCTTCACTCTCCCCTGAGCCTTACCTGGGCTGGCTCCCCAACCATGAAGAATAGACGATCTTGCTTTGGCAGTGTTAAGAAACTCCTGCCATTTTTTTAAATTCTGGCCTGTCTCAATTTTAGCCTTTCCATAATCAAAAAGAACTATGAATCTTTCTTGGCGTTTCTTTAACTCATCCAGTGTTGGTCTAGTTCCTTTTTGGAGGAAGTTTAAAAGCTCTAACGGTGTGATTACCCCAACGTACTCATCTAAATCCATCCGGTGAACCACCTCGCGTATTAAAGGCATACTGTAGTAGCAGGCCTTGCGGAAGTATTCCAACCGATCGGTTCTTTGCCAAATAACATATTGAAGAAATTTTAACCAGAGTTTCTCTTGAGAATTGAACTTAAGATCTAGTACTAGTTTTCGGGCCTTATTTAATGCCTTTTTCTGCTTTAGGTATATATTTTGATAATCTAACAACTCATCTGGGTGCTTTTTTAGATGATTTATCAACTCTACTAGCTGATCTACTCTAAAAGGGTAAAAGAAGCGCCAGTCTTCAGTCCGAGAATAAAAAAACCATCTTTGGCTAAAATTAAGAAGTAAAGATGGAACTTCTTTTAAATCAAGATTGCTGGGCAGGCGGTTGATAAACTCGGCTAGTTCTTGTTTAAACCTTTCTTCAAAGGTTGGCCCTTGAGGCAGTGTTAGCTGGGAAATTAAGTCTTCTTTACCCCTCTTTCTCAGAGCTTCTTCTAGATTATCAGTTAAGACTTTTTGAAAAATATGAGGACTGATCATAAAGGGAGTTAAGGTCTTAAAACACCCAAAAAACCGGCTTAGAAGTTGATAAAGCGTTTTGTTGGGTAAAAAGGTTACTTCTTCAAAACTAGGCAGGGATAAGGAAGATTCTTCAAGAGAGGTGGTGGTCTTTTGATAAACTTCTTGATACTTCTGAAAATACTCTTCGTTAAGATAATAACTGGCTTGCCTGGTTAAGGCCTGCAGGTCGGAAAGGTAAAGGTAATAATCAACTCTGAGATTTGAGGAGGATATGAGGCTTTTATTTAAGGCTTTAAAATCTAAGAGGTTTTGATATTGGTGCGAGCCAGCGGCAACTAGATAGGCCCGAAATAGGTCATTCGGCCGTTTCTTGACCAATTGTTGCCAATTCGATTTGCGATAAAGGTCTTTTTTCATATAGCGTATTCTAGAGCGGCTATCCTGGTTGTAACATTAATATGTTAAAATATACTTATGGAGGATAAGAAACAGAGATGACTACAGCAACTAATTTACATCGGCTAGTTAAATTAGGCTTAACAACCCAAGAGGCTAACATCTACCTCTGGCTTTTAGAACATGGCCCGGCCAGACCGGCTTCGGTGGCTAAGGCCCTGAAGTTACTAACACCAGCGGTCTATCGGTCGGTCCATTCTTTATCTCGGAAAGGCTTTCTTAGCCTTAGTGGCCGCCGCCCTTATTGGCTGGAGCCGATTCCACCAGAAATAGTTCTACCCGCTTTTGTTAAAAAGCAGGCTTTAGTAATGAACCAACTAGCCCAGGAGCTTTCTCTTTTTTTAGCACCAAAAACTAAGATTAAAGACCCAACTCAAGTTGAGGTAATTTATGGTAAAGAAAAAAATCATTATTTTGCCGCTCAACTAGCAAGGGAAAGTCAAAAAGAAATATTAGCTATCTCGATCGGTGAGCCAATTCCACCAGATCTGTTGGTGGCGATAAGAAAAGCAGTTTTAAGAGGGATAAGGATGAAATTAATTGTCCATAAATATGATGATGAAAATAAAGAGCTGTTAGAAAATTATGTTAAAAATGGCATGGAGATCCGCTATTATCCTGATTGGGGTTTCCATCTAGCCGTTTTTGACAAAAAGAAGGTACTCTTAAGTGTTAATGATCCAGAAAACACCCGGCGGCGCATCTCAATCTTTTTCCATAGCCGAGGCCTGGCCAAGGCTATGCGGGACTATTTCTTAACCGTCTGGAAAAAAGCAGAGGAAATTCCAACCCCATCTTAATTTATTACTTTCCCACTTTACCCAGAACATATAATTACGAGCCCGGCTCGGAAAACCCGGCTCGTCAATTGAGAGTAGTGTGAATCTCAAATGTATCGTGACCAGGATATATTCTTGACAAGTTAGTTGTTAGCGGGTAATATATCAATGTATATTGATA
>WFRL01000025.1 GCA_015486555.1 Candidatus Microgenomates bacterium
TATCAATGATCAATTTTCAAGCCCCCCTTTAGTAGGAGCAGGTAAATCCTAAACTCTAAATCCTTCCGCCACGGCGGATCCGCCTTGGGCGGAAAATCCTAAACAAACCTGCCTGCCAGCAGGCAGGTCCTAAATTCTAAACCTTGTCTTCCATGTCATCCTGAACGAGCCGCCAGGCGAAGTGAAGGATCTAGCGAGCAACAGCGAGCGCAAAGTCGTTGGCACCCAAACTTAGGTTCACCCTCATGCGCCTTCGGCTAGATCCTTCGTCGCTATAGCTCCTCAGGATGACTTTATGAGAAGGTTTACTTTAAAAACTTTATGAACTTTCTAACTTTACAAACTAAGTTCTGAGTTCCAAGCTCCAAGTTCCGATTTCCTATTTCTGTTTTAATGGAATAAGGCTACAAAGGAAAATAAAGGAAGAAGGGGTGGTTTTTTGTGTTATTATTAAAGGGCTTAAGTTTAGTAAGCTTGTTTTTTAGCACTAGGTGTGCTAGACTGCTAATATGATAAAAGGTAAAGATCCAGCTTCATTACCTCTAGCCCCGATAAGGGAAGGGATGCTTTTCCCCTTTAATGAAATTATTTATAATTTTGGCCGCAGCCGATCAGTGGAAGCTATCAACGCTGCTTTGAACCGCCGCGACCGTTTTATCTTTCTTGTTGCCCAAAAAGATCCTGCCTTAGCTCATCCATCAATTAATGATCTTTATGAAGTGGGAGTGGTGGCTAAGATAGAGAACGTTATCCGGGGAGAAAGGAACATGAATGTTCTTACTCATGGTTTAGTAAGAGCTAAAATAGCTAAAGTGGTTCGTCAGGAGCCTTATTTTGAGGTTGAATGGCGGATTTTGGAAGAGAAAACTAGTCGAGATGATGAGACGATGGCCTTAATGAAGTTTCTTTTAGAAAAATTCCGAGGGGTCATCAAGTTAGGTAAACAAATAGACGTAATAGCTTCGATGCGCCTGATGACTATTACCAATCCTTCGGAGTTTGCTGATGGTTTGGCTCCTTTCTTGTCTCTTAGTCCCCAAGAGCGACAACTACTGCTGGAGGAACTAGATGTCAAGAAAAGGTTAATGATGTTAGCCCGTTTTATTAGCCGAGAAATTCAAGTTACTGAGCTAGAAAGGCAGATTGCTACTAAGGCCCAAGAAAAAATAAATCGGTCAATGAAAGAAGCTATTCTCCAGGAAAGGAAGAGAACTATTGAGCAAGAACTAAGCAAGTTAGGGTCAGATACTCTAAACGAGGCGGGGGGAGAAATAGGAGAATTAGCCAAAAAACTGAAGATAGCTAAGATGCCTAAAGAGGTTTATGATAAATGCCGCAAAGAGTTGAAACGGATGCAGGAAATGCCTACAATGCATCCAGAGAGGTCCTATATTAAGGGTTACTTAGAAATTATGGCTGAACTGCCTTGGGAAAAAGAAAGTAAAGATAGACTTGATCTAAAAGCGGCTAAGAAAATTTTGGATGAGGACCATTATGGTCTGGAAGAAGTCAAAGAACGCATCCTTGAACATTTAGCGGTGATGAAGTTAAAAAGAAACCACCACTCTAGGGGTGGAAGAAATAATTATAAGCCAACTATTCTTTTCTTTGTTGGACCGCCGGGGGTAGGAAAAACGTCGGTGGGGAAATCTATCGCTCGGGCTTTGGGACGGAAATTTACCCGGGTAAGCTTAGGTGGGGTCCGAGATGAGGCTGAGATAAGAGGACATCGACGGACCTATGTTGGAGCAATGCCTGGCCGAATAATTCAGGCTATCCAGACAACTAAAACTAGGAATCCTGTTATTATGCTTGATGAGGTAGATAAAATTGGTACTGATTTCCGAGGTGATCCAGCAGCTGCCCTTTTAGAAGTGTTGGATCCTGACCAAAATAAAGAATTTATTGACCATTATGTAGATGTTCCTTTTGACTTATCAAGAGTTATGTTTATCTGTACTGGTAATGTTTTAGATACTGTTCCTCCAGCCTTAAGAGATAGATTAGAAGTTATCCGTTTTTCAGGTTATACTGAGTCAGAAAAAGTGGAGATAGCTAGGCGCTATCTTATTCCTAAACAGCTTAAGAATCATGGTTTAGTTCCTCGCGATGTGGCTTTTACCCCAGAAATAATTCGCTACATAATTCGCTACTATACGCGAGAAGCGGGAGTTCGGGAATTAGAAAGACAGCTGGCTAAAATCATGCGCAAGATAGCCCGAAAGAAAGCAGAAGCGAAGAAGTACAACCCCAAGCTGAGTTACCAATCAGTTTATCGCTTTTTAGGACCTCGTCTTTATAGTCAAACCTTAGCTGAAAATACTGATATGGTTGGAATGTCTACTGGCCTCGCCTGGACGCCAACTGGAGGGGAAATTCTTTTTATCGAAGTAACGACTATGCCCGGAAAGGGAAATTTAGTTTTAACCGGCCAGTTGGGAGATGTTATGAAAGAATCTTGCCAGGCAGCCCTTTCTTATATCCGCAGCCGTTGGCAGAAATTAGGTTTGAAGAAAAAGCTTTTTGCCAGTTTGGATATTCATATTCATGTTCCTGAAGGAGCTGTACCTAAGGATGGTCCTTCAGCAGGTGTGGCTATTACCACTGCTTTAGTCTCAGCTTTAACCAAAGCGCCAGTCCGCCGTGATGTGGCCATGACGGGAGAGATAACTCTTCGTGGACGAGTTTTAGAAATAGGAGGGGTTAAAGAAAAAGTTATTGCTGCTCATCGAGCAGGTATTAAAACAGTTATCTTACCTAAAGATAATCGGAAAGACTTAGTGAAGATTAAAAAAGACGTTAAGAAAGATTTAGAGTTTAAGTTTGTTAGCCATTTAGATGAAGTTCTGAAATTGGCCTTGAAGAATAAAGAATCTTCTTCGAAGAAGGTTAAGTAGCCGGTACAGCAATGAAGATGAGTTGGTTAGTATACCTCCCTGCCGCTTGAGTTGCTGAGATGTTTACTTTAAGAGTCATCGTTGCTTGGCGGTTGTGACCAACATTAGTAGAGGACATAACCACCGCTCCTGCTTCACCTTGATCCAGACTAGGAAAAGGGCGGTAGTAACTTGAGTCAACGAAGTCAGTAGTATCAACATCGTCGCCAGCCATGTTGTAACCAAAACCATAGCTAGTACTCTGAGACCAGACATTAGCGTCATATTCATTACAAGGATTATCTGGGTCGCAGCTAGTATCGTCAATTTGGTCACTGGTTTGAGGGTTTTGGAGAGGATGATTCTCCTTAACTAGTACTTGGTAACCATAGGCTGTCCCGTTGGAGATAGTTAAAGTTAAGGTGTCAGTCTTGGCTACCTCTGGTTGAAGAGTTTGGAAATCAATGCTTGTTTTATCAAGAGAGAAACTAAAGGGGATAATAGAGTAGTAGTACTGGAATCCAGCCTTAACGATATAATTAGAACCAGAATATTTGCCTGGAGCTAATTGGCCACTGGTATGAGTCATTGTGTATGAAGTAGAGGTAGATTTGCCAGCCGAGGTGTTGAAATTACCGAGTTGGAGTTGGTAGGAATTGGACTTAAGAGTTAAAGCCCAGCTAGGTTGCAGTTGGCTAGCTAGCCAGAAAAAAACTAAACTTAGAGCTGCTAATTTTAACTTCATACTTCATTATAGCTTTTTGACTATCTGTTTTAGAGTGATTGTTTCTAAATTCTCTGGACTTGTCGGGATCGGAACTTGGAAATTAGAACTCAGTAATTGGAACTAGGAGCTCCGAACTTAGCATTTAAGGGGGTCATCCCGAACGATCCGCTTTCCCTCTTGCCGCGTCATTCTGAGTGTTAACGAAGAATCTAGCGAAGCGCAAAGACTTTGAATCCTATGCCTAGGAATACACTCATGCGCCTATCGGCTAGATTCTTCCCCTCCGCTTCGGAGGGTCAGAATGACACAAGAGACAAGGTTTTGATCATTGGGATTTAATA
>WFRL01000026.1 GCA_015486555.1 Candidatus Microgenomates bacterium
CGAGCCGGGTTTTCCGAGCCGGGCTCGTGAATTTTAGTTTATTCACCACTCTTTAGCAGCTTTATGTTAAAATTTTAAGGTAAAACGGGCGCGTAGCTCAGTTGGTTAGAGCGCAGTCCTGATAAGACTGAGGCCCCAGGTTCGAGTCCTGGCGCGCCCACAATGTTTAAGTTGGTTAGAGCGGTCCGATAAATCGGACAGGTCGATGGTTCGAGCCCATCCGCGCCCACAACTATGGCGTTTTTCTACATTCTTGAGAGCAAGAAAAACGGACGTTTTTATTATGGATCAACGACTGATTTAAAGAGAAGACTTGAGGAACATAATCGAGGCAAGACTAAAGCTACTCGTTATCTTATTCCCTGGTTATTACGATATTATGAGGAATATCCTACTTTAAAGCAGGCAAGGAGAAGGGAATATCAAGTAAAGAGGTGGAAAAGCAGAGTTAAGGTTTTAGAGCTTATAAGTCAGGGAGTTGGTTAGAGCGGTCCGATGAATCGGACAGGTCCCGGGTTCGAGCCCATCCGCGCCCACTAATCGTGATTTTCTCTTATAAGTGTTGCCTAATTGAAAAATCGGACTGAAATTAATGGAAGTTAGAAGGTTCATAAAATCCATAAAGTCCATAAAGTTTATAAAGTTATAAAGTAGAACCCCTTGAGGAGTCGTCCTTAGAACAAGTTGTTTTCCCCTCTTCGCGTCATTCTGAGCCCTGCGAAGAATCTAGCGAGCTGAAGCGAGCGCAAAGGTATCAGCAATCAAGTTTTTTCTAAGCTCTTACTACGGGTTATCAATTGTTTTCAACCTAGTTCCTCTAACCTAGCTCCTAGTTCCAACTCCTGCGCCTTCGGCTAGATCCTTCGTCGCTCTAGCTCCTCAGGATGACGCGGGGAGGGGAAGGTTCCTTTTTAATCTGATTTTGATTGGGTAAGACTGACTGGAACCTGGAACAATTTAATGGATAATGGTAGAATTAAAAATGGAAATTAAGCAGAAAAGAGTAAAGGCCCCGATTAAACTTATAGAGTACACTTTTCCAGACGACGAAATTAGTTACGTGGCCCCTAATTGGCAAGAAACAGGAAAATTAACCTTCAAGCTAGCTCAGAAAATCATCAAAGATAATTACCAAGCCGATCGTTTAGTTGTCCTAGCTAAAGGAGGCTGGAGTTGGTCAAGAGCACTCATTGATTATCTTAACATTTCTCAAGGCAGTAGTTTAGAACTTAAATTTTACAAGGATGTCAATCAAAAGAACAAATCTCCAGTTATCGTCCAGTCATTACCCATCAGCGTCCAGGACGAGAAAATTCTTATCTTTGATGATGTAGCCGACTCAGGAGAAACTTTAAAAACCGCCAAAAGGTACCTCCAACTTTGTGGAACTAAGGAAATTAAAACAGCCACTTTATTTTTTAAACCTTGGTCAGATGTCGAGCCTAATTTTTGGTCGGCAGAAACCAAAGCCTGGGTCATTTTCCCCCACGAGATAAGAGAGGCAGTTACCTTAATTGGTAAACGTTGGCGGCAACGAAAACTATCTAAAGAGGAAATTCTCAAACGTTTTAGCCTCATCGGCCTTCCCCCTGACGAGGTAGAGTTTTTTGTTAGATTACTTAGATAACTAACTTACCCAACTCCTACTAACACACCTTTTTATTTAAAACTCTGATTACCGTTTCGGTGATTGGCGCTTGCGGCGGGCCTTACCACCTCTACCTGTTTTACGTCTCTCTTTTTCTCGAGGATCACGGGTCAAAAAACCATTTTCCCGCATCAAAGCCTTAAACTCTTTTTCATTCCACTTAACTAAGGCTCGAGCTAGAGCATGGTTTAAAGCATCTATCTGAGCCCGCACCCCGCCACCAATTATCTTAGCCTCGAAACCCAATTTGAACTTATTGGCTATCAGCTGTAGAGGTCGGGCATAAAGAGGTTGAAAGAGGGGGGAATTGAAATATTCTCCAATCTTTCGTCCATTAACCAACCAATCCTTTTTATCTAGAAGAAATCGAACCCGAGCAACCGCCCTTTTCCGGCGGCCAACAGCGGTGATATCTTTGTTTTTAGAGTTTTTCTTTTGAGTCTTAGATTGAGGCATCTTAGTCCTTCTTAATTACTTTTTTAAACTGTTGTTCATAAGGGTGCTTATCTCCAGGGTAAATTCTCAGCCGAGCTAGGCGATCCTTTCTTAATTTATTTTTTGGTAACATATTCTTAACTGCCTGCCAGATAATTCTAGTTGGGTGGTGTTCAAACATCCACTTAGCTGTTCGCTCCCTTAAACCTTTAGGATAACCTGTATGGTGGTAGTACTTTTTATTCTCAGCCTTCAAGCCACTAAACTTCACTTGAGCCGCATTTTGGACAACAACAAAGTCTCCTTGATCTAAGTTAGGCATATAGTTCACTTTATTCTTTCCCATTAGAAGAGTGGCAATTTGAGTTGCTAAGCGACCAACTATTTTTCCTTTGGCATCAATAAAATGCCACTTTCTCTTAATTTCTTTTCCTTTAACAACACTGGTCTTTTGATCTTTTATTTTCCTCATTTCTTAGTCTCCTTCTTTTTCTCTTCTTTTCCTTTTTTAACTTCTCTCTTAACTGAGTTTGGGGCTGTTTTTTTCTCTTTCTTAACAACCTTATTTTTCTTTTCTGCCTTAACTTGAGAAGTCTTCTTCTCTATCTTCTGAGTAACCTTCTTTTGGCTAACTGTTTCTTTTTTCGTAATTGCTTTTTCAAGTATCTTTACTTCGGCTAAAAGGGTATTATCACCTTTCCTGGGATTCAACCGTCTAAATGTAGTAAAGCCACTAACTTTGTTACCTAAATTAGGTAATATTTCATTGATTAGTTTAAAGGCTGCTTTTTTATTATTACCCAATCGGCTAATTAAAAGGCGCTTGTGATGGAGGTCATTCTTTTTAGCCAAGGTAACCAACTTGTCAAAATAAGCCTTTAAGGCTTTAGCTTTAACGATGGTAGTTGTCAAATGTTTATGCTTTATCAAGGTAATTGCTAAACCCTTTAAAAGGGCTCGGCGCTCATCTTTTCCCCCCGCTAATCGATATTTCTTTTTAAGATGCCGCATTTCTCTATTTTTTCTTCAAAACTTTTTTAATCTCCTCAATGGATTTTGGACCCAAATTTTTAACTGTTCCTAGTTCTTCTTTACTTAGACGCCTTAGTTTCTCAACCGTAAAAATATCAGCTTTTTTAAGAGCATTAGTTATTCGTGGTGACAAAGCTAATTCTTCTAGAGAAGTACCTTCCTCTTGATCACTCTTCTTAGTTTTCTCTTTCGGCCCTGCAACTTTCTTTGTAACCTTCTCCCCCCCACTAGTTAAATGAGAAAAGTGTTTAGCTAAAATTAAAGAAGCTTTCTCTACCGCTTCAGAGGGAGAGATAGCTCCATCGGTGGTAACATCTAAAATCAGCTTGTCCCAATCTGTTTCTCGACCAACACGGGTAGCTTCTACTTTATAGTTAACTTTAATCACAGGTGAAAAAACTGCATCAATTGGAATGACTCCTAAGTGAGGTCTTTCCAACTCTTCCGCTAGGACATAACGATAACCTCTCCCCACAGTTAATTTCATCTTTAGATGGGCTTTTTTGTCCGTTAAGTGACAAAGCACTAACTCTTTATTTACTATCTCCAATCCTCCTTCAGGTTGAAGATCAGCCGCTTTTATTTCTTTTACTCCTTTAGCATCAAGGTAAATTGTTTTTGCTTCATCGACGGTAGCTTTAATCCTTACTTTTTTCAGGTTAAGAATTAAATCAATAACATTTTCCTTCATTCCATCAATAGTTGTAAATAGATGAGAGATATTATTTATCTCTACATGAGTTATAGCTGCTCCCTGGAGGGAAGATAAAAGAACACGGCGAAGAGCATTACCTAAAGTATAACCATAACCTTTCACTAAAGGCTCAACCACAAAACGGCAATAAGAACCTTTATCAATCTCTGTTTTAACTTTAAAAATAGGCTCGATCATAAATACCTCCTTTAGCGTGAGTAAAACTCAACAATTAATTGTTCTTTAATATCCGCATCTAACTCTTCTCTCTCGGGCAGGCGAACAAACTTACCTTCTACCCCTTTTCTCTCTACCCAAACTGGCAAACCTCGCTTTTCACTGGCTTCCAAACTCTTTTTAATCTCTTCATTTTCTCTAATTCTCTTTCTTAAACTGATAACATCTCCCTGACGGAGTTGATAAGAAGGAATAGTAACTTTCTTCTTATTTACCTGGACATGACCATGTTTCACTAATTGCCGAGCAGCATTCCGAGAAGGAGCAAACCCCAAACGATAAATTACATTGTCCAGGCGGCTTTCTAGAAGTTGTAAAAGCTTAATTCCAGTTGCTCCTGGGTTTTTAACTGCTTCTAAAAATAAATTTCTAAATTGTCTCTCCCGCAGGCCATAGATCCTTTTTACTTTTTGTTTTTCCCGCAGTTGTTGTCCATAGACATTAAGCTTGGCTCGAGCAGCTTTATAACCATGCTGACCAGGCGGAATGGCCCCTTTTCTTTCAAGAGGGCACTTTGCTGTAAAACAGCGTTCTCCCTTCAAAAATAATTTTCGTCCTTCCCGGCGACATAAACGGCATTTGGCTTGGGTATATTTTCCCATCTTTACCCCTTCTTTGGTTTTTTAGGCCGACAACCATTATGAGGTATCGGCGTAACATCAATTAAAGAATTAACCTTAAAGGAGGTATGACGCAATAATTTTAAAGCCGCATCACGGCCAGGTCCAGGACCTTTTAAGAAAACATCCACTTGATTAATTGATCCACTTTCCAGCTTTTCAACGATATACTTGATAGTGGTAGTTGCTGCGAAGGGGGTTGATTTCCGGGTTCCTTTAAAACCAGCTCGACCACAACTATACCAAAAAAGGGCGTTTCCTTGAGTATTAGTAACCGTCACTAGAGTATTATTAAAACCAGCAGTAATATAGATCCGTACCTTGGTCGGCAACCTTATCTCATTTGTTTTCTTCGTCTTAATCATTTTACTTCTTCGTTTTAGCTGTTGTCTCTAACTTCTGTAATATCTCTTTTCGCATCGCCCCTACCGTCCGCCGTTTACCTCGTTTCGTTCGGGCATTAGATCTGGTCCGTTGACCTCTAACTGGTAAACCACTAATATGTCGCAGACCACGGTAACACTTAATCTGTTTCAGACGTTTTATATTCTCTTGGTACCACTGACGGAGACTACCTTCAATTAAATAGCCATCTAAAACTTTTTGGAGCTGACTATTTTCTTCCGATGTTAGCTCTTTAGCCCGCTTTTCTGGATCAATACCAGCCTCAGCCACAACTTTGCGAGAAAGTGCTGGGCCAATTCCATAAATATACCTCAAAGCAAAGGTTATTTTTTTCTCTTCAGGAATAGTAACTCCCATTAAACGCAACATACTATCCTTGCCTCTGTTTATGACGGGGGTTAGAGCAAATTACTCTAACTACTCCTTTACGACGGATAATTTTACAATTTCGGCAACGTTTTTTAACCGAAGCTCTAACCTTCATTTTTATTCTCCTTTTTGGTCCGATAAATAATTCGACCCCGGGCATTATCATACGGGGTCATCTCAATTGTTACTAAGTCACCTGGCATCACTGAGATATGATGAATTCTCATTTTTCCAGCCAGATGGCATAGTACTATATTATCAC
>WFRL01000027.1 GCA_015486555.1 Candidatus Microgenomates bacterium
AGCCTGAGAGAAGGCTATACCTTCTCCTCCTGGAGTCATCCTGAGGAGCCAGAGCGACGAAGGATCTAGCCGAAGGCGCATGGTTGTTACTCAAAGTTGAGAGCTAATCCTTTTGCGCTTCGCTAGATTCTTCGCTGGGGCTCAGAATGACACGGGGAGGAGGTTGTACCTCACCTCTTGGAGTGAGCTGCTTCCCTTTTTTCCGAGTCATCCCGAACGAGCCGAAAGGTGAAGTGAAGGATCTAGCGAGCGGAGCGAGCGCAAAGCCGCTGACACTCAGGTTTTCTTACCTCTGACTGAGTTCTAAGCTCCTAGTTCCGAGCTCTAATTACTGACTTTTGTCTTAGCCTTTGAGGTCTTTGTTTTCTTTGGACGGCTGGTTTTGGTTTTTTTAGTCGGAGCTTGTTTAGGGAGAGCTTTGGCCGCCCGGCTTTTTAAGCGGGCCGCTTTATTCCGATGAATAATGTGTCTTTTAACCGCCCGATCAACCAAAGCATAAAGGCGTTTTAGGGCTTCTGGCGTTTTCTTTTCAAAATATTTCTTAATCGCCTCTTTATATCTCCTCTTGAGGCGGAGATTAAAGACAGTTCGCCGCCGATCGACTCTTAGTTTCTTTTTAGCTGAACTAGTAACTGGCATAGCCCCTATTTTAACACTAAACCTCTCCTAGGGCAATCTTTACTCTTATACTCTTTCTGTGACTAGATAGATTAGTAATGAGTCTGGACTATTTATTTAAATGGTAGAATGAAATAAAAATGATCCGACAAACAGAATCACTTCAAAGATCTTCTCTTGCCAAGGAAATAGATGTGATAGCGAAGGGGACAGACTTTTCTGGTAAGTTTGAGGTACAGCCAGTAACGGCTGAAATGGTACCCAGACTTAGATCGAGGGGGATACCTATGGATCTTAGGGTAAGAACAAAGGAAGAAAACGGTTATGCTTCTGTTTCGGAAGGATTGGATTTTGACTCTCAAAGGGTGCGAACGCAAGCTTTCGCTATCTTTGCAAGAACGGAAAAAGAGGAAGAAGAGGAACCCATTGGGGTAATGACTTTTGTAATAGCTCCTAAGGATTGGATAGAGAAACAACAATATTTTCTAAGAGAAAAAGGAAGTGTAAGGGTAGTAGGTGCTAAGGCAATAACTAAAGGAGAGAGTGCTGATTACTTTGTTATACCTGGTTGGACATACCTTTCTCCTGAATACCGTCACCGTCCTGGGTTACTTCGTCCAGGTCTTACTACATTTATTAAAATCATGCAAAAAATCAATGAGGTTGCCCCACCCAACACGTGGGTGGTAATGACACCTCAAGGTACATACCCTCTTGAAAGGTCAAAACAACTAAGAAAGACCATTATTGAACATAAAGATGTGGCTCCCTGGAAAGCAGATTTTACCAAACAGATAGGTGAGATAAGTAAGGGAAGCAGGACCACGCTTAATGTAGCAAAACAACTAGGACTATCCCTTAAACCTAATATAGGATCGAGTTTTTCTCTTGGTCCAGTATTAGCAGAAAAAATTGAGGATTTAAATTGGGGTGCTTTCTCTCGCTTTCAGGAGAAGTAATTAGTTTCTCTTTAAGAATATATATTGGCCACTCCGTTTTATATTGAGCTATGATAAATGTTCCGAACCACCAAAAACAAAAAATCCCAACCGTCGGGACCATGACTATCATTTTATTTGGTACTTTGTTCAGAGCCTCCCTATCCTAATTAATAAATGTTAGAGACATTGAATTATGATCTAACAAGGACCCTTAACAGTAGATCCGACACTTGACCTACTTGGGTAGAGAGTTAAGATTTAGTGGCTGAACTGAAGAATTACCTTATCAAGTAACTAAACCTTGTTTATTTCTAAATCCAGAAAAAAACCAATAAAGTCTTTCCCGTTCTACTACATAACGATTGCCTGAAACATTAAAACGTCCTTTTAGACCGTCATAAAAATATATCTGCCTAGTAGGCTTCTGTATAGCTACAAGTATGCTTGATCTTTTCTTATCAATCCAACTAAAATTAGGTTCTTTCCCCTTCAATTGGTCTAAGTAATAGAGAACAGATCGAACTGGCCTACTCCTATCATACCAAGGTAAAGCTTCATCCTTAAATGATAAGGACGACTTATAGCCATACAGGATATTATCTTGACTGTTCCACCATTTTCCGATAGAAGTTATCACCCAATTTTTGCCCTCCAATGGATGCAATTCATTTTGAGTTTGAAGAAATGGCTGTCCTTTGGGGGCACAGTGAAGAGTGATTATTAGTGACTGTGTTTCTGTAACTGTTAAGATATTTTGCTCACACAGTGCTTCATTTATTATTTCTTTCATAGAAGTTTCTGGAGTTATCCCCTCAGCCCCCATGTATTTTCGAAAAATTTTTAATTCGTTTGCTTTGGTAACTGTCATACCTCCAACTCCGAATGCTTGCCAATTTCTTTTGTAAATCATCTTGATTGTGAGCTCTAAGTTTTCCACTAATTTCTTAAATAACAGAAGAGATAAATTCTTTCTTTCCCTTGCTTTTTCTTGTCTTTTGGGGATATTCAGTAATGTGTAACCAAGTATTCTTGTCATTTTAGGATATTAATTAAAGTGTGTTTATTATAAGATATCATAAATTAAGTTACTATCTTTGTTTTGGTTACATAAATATTTTATTAGATTTTTTTAACTCCCTATTACACATAATGAACCAAAATCCAAAACCACTTAGTTTAGTATTGTGTTATCCCGACTTGTCGGGATCCAACCGATAGGCGCATGGAATTGGAACTAGGTAATCAGAACTCGGAGCTTGGAACTCAGAACTCGGAAATTAGTTTGTAAAGTTAGAAAGTTCATAAAGTTTATAAAGTGAAAAACATCTCAAGGGAGTCATCCTGAACGAGCCGCTAGGCGAAGTGAAGGATCTAGCCGAAGGCGCATGGATGCGCACCCAAGCCCGGGTGCCAGATTCTTTGCGCTCGCTTTTGCTCGCTAGACTCTTCGTCGCTCTGGCTCCTCAGGATGACTCCCCAATAAGCTAAGCTCCAAGCTCCAAGTTCTAAGCTCTGTTTTATTTGAAAATTGGTCATTGATAATTGGTTATTTTATTATAATGTACTATGCCAGTAATAGTTGGGGTTGATGAGGTTGGCCGAGGAGCAGTAGCTGGGCCTATGTACTTAGGGGCCGTTGTTCTAACTCCGACAAATCCTCTTTTCAAAACCCTGACCACCCAAGAAGAGAACCTTAATCTGCTCCTAAACGAGGAAGAGAAAATCATTCTTCGAGACTCCAAAAAGATGACTTTTAAACAACGATTGAAGACAGCAGCCTTTCTCCAACGGCAGATTACTTCATTTTTAGTAGGAATTGACAATCAATATATCGACAACTTCGGTTTGACGAAAGCTCTAGAACAAGGAATTAACCAGCTATTAGCTGAAATTTCTCGAACCTTCTCTCTTTCCCAGCTCCATCTCTTAGTGGATGGAAATTTTCTTCCCCATTTAAAATATCAGCCAGCTAGAGCTGAAAACATCATTAAAGGAGATAACCAACTAGGGATCATTGCTGCCGCAGCTGTTATCGCTAAGGTTCACCGAGATAACTTAATGATTAAACTCTCTTCTTCTTACCCCCAATACCATTGGCAAAAGAATGTTGGTTACGGCACTCCCCAACACTTAGAGGCTATTAGGCTTCATGGTCTAACTTCTTATCATCGGCGGAGTTTCTTAAACAACTTCCTGGCCGGCTAGAAAAGTGGTCAAGATTTCTAGGGCGGCGTAGGAGTGTTCTTTCCGGTGTTTTTCTTTGAACTTCAAACCACTTTTAGACAACTTCTGCCAGGCAATCTGAGAACTCAACGTCTCCGGGTAAAGTACAGTTTCTCTCTCTGTACCTAACTCTTTTGCTAAACTCTGGGCTATACCAACAACTCTTCCTTTTTCTGGCTGGCCAATAACCACACTCTTGATTCCCAGATCTACCATAAGTTGCCTTATTAAAGGTATTACTAATCTCCAGGAAGAAACCCGTAGAGGAGGAAGAACCTCGACCGCTGTTTTCGTTGAAGCCCAAGCCAAACCGAAATTTTTTAACCCAGGGTCAATAACTAAGATAGGAAACTTTAGCCTTCTAACCATTATTTGATTAATTTTGCTTCAACTACCAAACGTTCCCAAGTAGTCCCAGGAGGAACACAAGTAACTAAGCGGAGTCCACGATAATTGTAGTACTGCTCTAAGATAGTAAAATTATCCGGCTTGACCACTTTTAAACTCATAACTTGGTAAGTGTATTTAACCCCATCATAGTCAACCACAATGAGGTCGCCGACCCTTAATTTTGGCAGCTGAGTAAAGACAGTCTTGTAATTTTTAGGGTTGTAAAATTGAGGAAGATTTGAGTGACCAAAAATAACCGGCTGACCTAAATCTCCTGGAACGCTGGTTCCTTTATATTGGATTAAGCTTTGGCTCAAATCATGGCCATCAATAGTTACCAAAACATCTTTTATACCTAATTTAGGAACAGATATTTTATACCTTAGTACCCGATAACTTTTTTCTGGCAGCTGAGGCATACCCTTTGGGAACCAGCTTATAAGATCAAGATCTGGATCTTTTTCTATTTCGATAGCTTGAACATCAGTTTGAAGAGGTAGTTGAGATTGATTGGTACTCATAACTGCCTGAAGGGGGATAAGAGCTTGATTAGTTTGCTCAATCTCTCTTTCAAAAACCAGCTTATAAGAAATCATTGGCCAGATAGCGCTGCTAGCTAGAGCTATTCCCCCACTTATAAGTAGGAGAGAGAGAAGTTTTAGCCACAAACTAGCTTTTCTCTTTTTCTTCTCTATCCAGTGAAGGAAGACTGTTTCATTAAGAAGAATAGTTTTGGGTGATTCCTTCTTAATCCAATAACTGAGTGCCATACTTTGATTATAGCTGAAAAAACTTAACTTTGCCTAATCGGAACTTAGAACCTGGAGCTTAGATCTCAGAACTTAGTTTATAAAGTAAGCCTCCTTTTGGTGTTGTTCTGAACGAGTTGTTTCCTCCTCCCCACGTCATCCTGAGGAGCCAAGTTCCAAGCTCCAAGTTCTAAGCTCTGTTTTTTTGAAAATTGGTCATTGATAATTGGTTATTTCTAACCTAGCTCCTAGTTCTTAGTTCCTAGTTCCAATAACGTTTATTTATGAACTTTCTAACTTTACAAGGTTGAAGTTAATCAGTACAATATCACTATATGACTGCTAAGAAGACAAAACAAACTAAGGAGAAGTTGAGCTTAAAAGTTGAGAAGAGAAATCTCTTTGGTCGAAAGGTTAAGAAACTCCGCTACCAAGGCCTCATCCCAGCTGTTATTTATGGTCATAACTTTGACTCAGTAGCTGTCCAGTTTCCTCGTCACCAATTAGGGATAATCAAGTTGGCTGGTGAAACTAGTGTTGTTTACCTTGAGCTAGACAGCCGAAAAATTCCGGTGATGGTAAAACAGGTTCAGTATCATCCAATTAGCGGTCAAGTACTTCATCTAGACTTTTATAAAGTAAACCTAAAAGAAAAAGTAACGACAGAAGTGCCAATCGAGTTGACAGGAGAAGCTCCAATTGCTAAAGAAGGTTACAATATTGTTCAGGTTCTCCACGAGGTGGAGATCTCGGCTTTACCAACTGATATACCCAAGGAAATAGAAGTTAATATTAGCAGCTTAACTAAAGAAGGAGATGATATTCGTTTAAAGGACATTAAGCTACCTGGAGGGAAGATCGAGTTTGCTGAAGGTGTTGATCCAGAGGAAACAGTGGTCATCGTTGAAAAGCCAGCTGAGGAAGAGGTAGAAGAAGTCCCCGAAGAAGCAGCAGCAGAGGAAACCGAAGAAATAAAAGAAGCTAAGAAGGGAGAGGAAGAAAAGAAAGGGGAAGATAAAAAAGAAGCAACTGCTGAGGAAGAGATTAAAAAAGAGAGTTAACATTGCTATAATTTAAATATGAAGAGAAGTATTTTGGGGCCGGTTCTAATTCTAGCAACCGCCTTTTTTCTCTTTTTTCCTAAACCTTCATTGGCAATGGTCAGTCCAGGTATTAGTTCAGATTTCGGCGGCGGTGGCCTTTACTCCAATCCTGTTCTCCAAAACAATCTTTCTAGTTGTAAAAACGGCGAGTTAAATCGGAGTACATCAATCTTAGGTTGCGGCGGTAATGGCCCAGGTTCATCTTTTACTGAGACAATTCTCTTTGACATAAGTAACCAAATACTTGACCCCCGAGACCCCCAAAAAGAAAGGGGGGCTTTATTTACTTTAGCTAACTGGAGCGATAAATTAGCCTTTGGGGCTTCACCTGTTTCAACTACTCTTTACTTTGCTGAGCTAGGAAAAAATCTTGGCCTAGAAATTGCTCCAACAGCCTACGCGGCCAACCAGGGTGTTGGTTTTAGCGCTTTCTATCCTGTTCTTAAACTGTGGCGGGTAATGGCTAACATTGCCTATGGCTTACTAGCGGTTGTCTTTGTTATTATTGGTTTTCTTATTATGTTTCGCTCAAAACTTAATTCCCAAGTGGAGATTACCATCCAAACAGCTTTGCCGCGCTTAGTAATAACTATCATCTTAATTGCTTTCTCCTATCCTATTGCTGGCCTGTTAGTTGACTTTATGTACCTCATTATTTATGGTTTTGTTGGCTTTTTGGGAAGTAGCCACTTATTAAACGCCTCAACCACTTTAAAACTCATATTTACTAATGATCCTTTCCGAGCTACCCTAATGAAGGGGTTTGCTTGGAACGCAGCTTTCAATTTGGGTAGTGGTGGAGAAGAATCAGTAAAAGCTTTAATGAACAATACTCTGGGATCTATTGTAGGTAAACTAGTCCATTATGTAGGAGGAGCAGGACTATGGGTATTGCTAGTCTTTTTCATTCTTTACATTGCTCTTCATGTTTTTTTGACTATGTTAAAGGCTTATGCTGAAATCATTCTTTACGTAGCTCTAGCTCCGGTCTATATTCTCGGAAATGCTTTACCAGGGAGCAATGCTTTTTCTTCTTGGTTAAAAACACTCATTGCTAAACTTCTTGTCTTCCCAGTTATCATCTTCCACTATATTTTGGTAGCTATCTTAGTAGGGAGCAAACAGTGGGGAGCAACTGGCAGTCTCCTAGGCCAAAGCCAAGTGGCCGGTTGGTCGCCTCCTCTTTTCAACTTCAATGTTGGTACTGAGGGTGTTCAGGCAATTCTAGCTATAGTAGCTATTGGCATCCTTTATTTGGCTCCCAAGGCAGCTGAGACCACTGAGAATTTAGTAAAAGGCCAACTTAACATTGACATGAACCAGGCTATTGGGGGTGCTTATCAACAGGTGGCTAAGACTCCAACTAATTGGTACCAGAAACATAAGACTGATCTAATGATGAGGAAATTCAGCGAGGAAACAGCTAAGCAAATCCGTGGAGGATGAGGCTGGAACTAGGTAGTTGGAACTCGGAACTCAGAACTTGGAACTTAGTTTGTAAAGTTAAAAGTTCATAAAGTAAAACTTCTTTATTGGTCATCCCGACCTGTCGGGATCTAGCGAGCAGAGCGAGCGCAAAGGTACTGGCACTCAGGCTTTCTTCTAAGCTCTTACTACGGGTTATTAATTGTTTTCAACCTAGCTCCTCCAACCTAGTTCCTAGTTCCAATTCCCTAGTTCCTCCAACCTAGTTCCAACAACCTACGAATGATCGAGGATAATAAGAACTAAAACCAACCAAACTAGAACCGTAATTATCAAGGGTTTATCTTTTAACAATGTCCGGGTAGGTGACTCACCTTGGCGGTAACTGTAAACCAAAAGAAGGTAGCGCATTACTCCATAAATAACCAGGGGAACAGTTACCATTAACCATTTCTGAGTATAAAAGGTACGGGGAAGAAAGAGATTAAAAGTTGTTGGAGCAGAATTTAAGGATAAAGGCTGAAAATAGGCAAAGAGAGTATAACTCAACCAGGTGGTATTGGCAAACATTGAGATGTAAATATCTAGCAAATCAGGATTGTAAAAACGAAAAACTGGCCGCTGCTTTAAGTTTGGTTTACCATCAGCTAATAGATACTCTCCACGCCGCTTAGCTGCGGCCACAAACAAAGAGAAAGCAATAACACAGATAAGAAACCAAACCGACATATGAAGATTAACCACCACCGCCCCAGCATAAACTCGAAGGATGAAACCAGTGGCGATAGCAGCAATATCGAGGATAGCTAGATGTTTTAGCCAAAGGGAGTAAACTATCTGGAGAAGGACATAACTTAAGAGAATTAAAAAGAAAGGAAAAGAAAGGTAAAAAGCCACTAGTAGGCTACAACTAATCAAAGCAAGACCAATAACAATGGCTTGGGGTAAAGAAATAAGATCGGCCGCTATCGGACGGTATTTCTTAAAAGGATGCAACTTATCCCGTTGGTAGTCAATAATGTCATTAAGAAAATAGACTCCACTAACACCTAAAGAGAAAATAATAACAGCCCAAAAAACTGGCCAGAAAAAGACAGGATTAAAAAATAAACCACTAAAAATGATAGCGGCAAAGATACTTAGGTTCTTAATCCACTGAAGCGGTCGGCTGGTTTTAAGATAATAAAAAAGTGTTTTAACCATAAAATTAAACTAATAAATAAAAAGGTAACTAAGGCTATTGTAAACATTTTTTGGGAACTTCTCAAATGGAGACCGATTAAAGCTAAACAAAAGGTTACCAGCCAATAAAATAAAGCCACTTTCCTTTTCGACCAATGAAGTCTTTTAAGTAAAAGATGATGAAGATGTTGATCATCTCCCCAAACCGGAGATCTGCCTTGTTTTAGACGGCGGAAAATAGCGTAGATTCCATCGAGTAAAGGAACACCCATAACGATAAAAAGAGTGGCCAATTTGGCACCGGCCATCATTGAGATAACTCCTAAAAGGAAGCCACCCAAAGACCCAGCACTATAACCTGGCATTATCTTTTGAGGCTGAAGGTTCCAAAAAAGAAGGCCAGTAAAAGCCGCCGAAGCAGCCAAAGCCAGGAGGAAGGTAGCCTGAGATAAAGGATCAGTGCCAAAACGTAGGCTCAAGCCTCCTACCGCCAAAAGGCCTAGACTAACCAACCCTGGATACTGACCATCTACCCCTTTGCTCCAACTAATTACATTGGTCAACCAGACCAACCAGATTAGACTAATTAAGGGGGCCAGAAATGAAGGCCCCAGAGCAGTAAAGTTTAATACCCCCCCTCCAAAGGGATTGGTGATGTACTTTATCTGAATACCAGCAGTAACAACTATCAGAGCAGCTAAGGTATTAGTTACTAAGCGAAGATAAGGATTAAGATTAAACAAATCATCGACAAGGCCAACAACAAGAACTAAAAGAAGAGCTATAAAAATCCTGATTAATAAAACTGATTGAAAAAAAACAGGCTGAGAAAGATACAAACTGATGGCCAGAGCTAAAAAAACGGCCGCCCCCGCTAATCGAGGAGTCGGCTGGGGGTGAATATCTTGGGGGCGTTTTTGCTGGCCATAATCTAACCAATTAAAATGGTGAGCTAGACGAATAATAGCCCAACTGAGAACCAGACTCAAGCCGAAAGCAACTCCAGCCAGAACTAAATAACTAACCATATTATCTCTATTAAAGAAATAAATAAGATAAAATTAAAAAGCAAAGTACTTCCAAAGAGGCTACGGCTAATTATCTCATCAGAAAACTCCATCTTTCTATCAATAACCGCGGCTACTAAAGTTAAGATAAACATTATCCCTGGCAAGAAAAAGAGTTGCCATTTAGAAGCTAACTCTTCCTGACCTTCAGGCAGACTATAGAATAAAGGAATTAAAGGAGGAAGAAAAAAATAACTCAAACTAATGATTAAAACTGCCAAGATAATCAGGCTAAGATTAAGGTAAAAGAGGCGCCGGTTAAGAAGGTTTAGTCCTTGTTGATTAAAAAGGAATTCTTGGCGGGGCAGCCTCAACCAAGATAAATCAGGTTGCCAACGGCCAAGAAAACTGGGATACTTATTCTTATTTTTCATCTATAGGCTTATGATAAACCTTTTCTGTTACCCGGTATTCTAAATATTTACCTAACATCAAGCGGGTATGAGCATCTAAACCAGGAAGAGCATTAAAAAAGAAACCAACCACCGGCATAAGGACAAACTCAAAAGGAATTAGCCAAGCCCGCCAGCGAGGAAACCACTCTGGCCGCCGTGGCCGCTGGCGACTATCGATGATAAGAATAACTACTAAACTAACCAGAGTTAAACTCAAAATTAAAGAGGAAAGCTTAGGTAAAGTATAACCAATAATAGTATGGCTAAAGTAAGGGTTGATTAGGAGAATGACATTAACTCCAATAGTAATGACAAACCAATTAACCGGCCAGAGAAAGTGATCCTCTACGATTCTTAAAAGACGGACTGTTTTATTAAGAAAAGAAACTGTCGGTGTTGTTAGATATTTCTTAATCACATAAGGGTCATCAGAGACGCCCCATGCCCATCGTTTTAGTTGTTCATATTGGTTTCTAAGAGTCGCCCAATAACCTTTGGCCTCAGCGGCATCAGCATAAGCCGGAAGATAGATAGGAATAACCTCTACCTTGCCGGCAAACTGAAAAAAACATTTAAAAAATATGCGATAATCCTCAGGAACCACATCCACATCCCAATAGCCAACTTTCTTAAGCATTTTGAGGGAAAGAGAGTAGGTGGAAAAGTTAACTAATCGATCAGGACGAGATAAAAGGGCTAACATCCAGATAGTAGAAAAGGTATTTATTACCCGGCTAGGAGATGGAATTGACCAGAAGTTATTGTAAAACATCACCGCCGGCTGCCAGAAACGGATATAACGTTCAGGGTCATCTAGAAATTTAAAGGTTAGATAGCTGTAATACCTTGGATGAAGGACCACGTCGGCATCATGAGAAGTAACTGTTATGTACTTTATTGGAAGGTGTTTTGGTTCGATTATTTTTTTAACTACCTGCTTAATAATCCAAGCGCTGTTTGAAGATTTACCTCTTACCTCTCCAGGAAGATCGGGATGAACAGTAGTCAAAAAATAACCAAACTTACTTTCATATTCTGCCTTAAGATGAGCTAATTTCCGTTTTATTCCTCTTTCCCGCGACTCTCCTCCCAAACCTATAATTAATTGTTGGTGGGGAAACTCCTGTTTAGCTAAAGCATCTAAGGTCCGGCGGAGGATATCAATCGGCTCCCGATAGGTAGGAATAACCACAATGTGGTAAACCTTCTTCCAGTCACTACCAAATTCTTTTAGCTCTCCCAACCAATCCATATTCTCTGAAGCCTTAATTCGAAAATAAGAAAGAGTAGCTGCCAGAGTCATAGTAATAGATTTATAAAGCCAAAGAATATCGAAAAAGAGAATGTAATAAGCTACATAAAGAGGTGAGTAAAAACTTCCCACCACTGGAAAGATAATCAAGCTATAGGAAGTAAGAGCAGGTAAAACTTCCAGCAATCTATCAGTAAAAGTTTTCTTAATCCTCATTTAGTTGGAAAAAATTAACTGCATTTTGAGTTGTAATCTTAGCTAATTCCTTTAGGCTTACCCCTAGTTTAGGGGCTATTACCTCCGCTATAATTCTAACATTAGCTGGCTGGTTGTACTTTTCCCTCCCTTTTAGAGATGGCGGTAAGAGAAAAGGAGCATCTGTTTCAAGTAACAATCTACTCTTCCATTTCTTAATTAACTGCCAGTTTTGAGGGTTAAAACTTAACCCCAAAGCTAATCCACCTAATCCAATATAGAAACCTTTTTCTAGAAGAAATTGCAACCAGCTGGGCCGGCCAATAAAAGAGTGGAAAACTGCCGGGGGGCGAAGGGTACCTTCTTGAATAAGTTGGTAAAAAAGATGACGACAACCTCGGTTATGAATAATAAGAGGTAAATGAACCTCTTCAGCCAGCTTCAATTGATTAAGAAACAACTTTAACTGTTCATTAAGAGAGACGGGGTAAGTTTTATCTAAACCCACTTCGCCGAGAGCAACGATTTTGGTCGGTTTCTGGCTAATCATAGTAATGAACTCATCTCTTGTTCTCGACCAATTGGTTTCCTCAACCGCACTGGGATGGATTCCTAGAGCAAAGAAAAGACATTTTTCTCTCAAATGAGCACGAAACCAGTTTAATTCTTTTGAATTAGTCATTGGAACCACAATTTTCCCTACCCCCACCACCTGGCTAGCGGTCAGAACTTTAGTCAAGTGCTCTTTAAGAGGTGAAGAACTAAGATGACAGTGACTGTCAACTAAATTAACTCTTTGCCTTATCATCTTAATTTATGCTACCATTAAATAAATGAGTTACTCTGATATTAACCTCTTACCAGCTGCTCAATGGCACCATTCTTGGTTAGCTTATTTTTTCCGGTGGATAATTTCCTATGGTCGCTATGTTCTTATCTTTACTGAACTAATCGTTATTCTTGCTTTTCTTTCCCGCTTTAAGCTTGACCAAGACCTGGCTGATCTCAACGACAAGATAAAAACAGATAAAATCATTCTCCAATCATCGGTTGGTTTTGAAAAACAAGTCCGCCAGACCGTCCAGAACCAAGTTCTTACTGCTCGAGAATGGGAAAACCAACTAAGATGGAGCTATTATCTTCAAGCAATTAGCCAGGTTCTTCCCTCAACAGTAGTCATCAAAAAAATGGATGCAGCTACTGATCATCTCACTTTGGTTGGCAGCAGTAGCAGTCTGAAACAGCTTAACTCCTTTCTAAACAATTTAAAAGCTAGCCCTGCTTTCCAAAATGTCAATCTAGAGAAGATCAACACCTCCCTTACTCCTAGTCAACAAAACTTAATTACCTTTTCCATTTCCTTAACTCCAACCAAGGCCTATGTCAAATACTAATCAGAACCTCTACCAACGTTGGCAGTTACTTTATCACCGGCGGAGCGATGTCCGTATTTATACCAATACTGCCCTAGTTCTCTTGAGTCTTTCTCTTCTTATAATTACTGCTATTCAGCCAACCATTCAAACCATTCTTTCTCTTAAAAAAAAGATAAAAGACGACCGTTCCCTTGCTGAACAAATGGAGTTAAAAATTAACCGCTTGAATAAGCTACAGGAAGACTATTTAGAAGTAAACGACAAGCTCAAACTGGCAACTAATGTCTTTCTGCCTCAGGCTAGTCCAGCTCTGCTAGGACGGATTATAAAAGTACTCGCTTATAAAAACCACCTTATTCTCGCTTCCCTTAACCTAGCTCCTTACCGCTGGCCAGTAATCCAAAGACGAAAAAATAAGAAAAACCCCCTTGTTCTCTATCAGGCAGGAGTTAGCCTTAAAGGTGATTATCAGGATATTGTCGCCTTTTTCAAAAGCATAGAGAATTCCCAAGCGATGGTTAAAATTGTTTCTTTCAATTTGAAACCGGATAAGGGGTTAATAAATCTGAATGCTACTTTAGTTCTGGAAGCAAAAAATGATTAAGTTAAAAACAGACCTTCTCATCATTAGTATTCTAACAGCTATAGTGGTAGTGATTTGGTTAGTTTTAGGTGTTATTCTTAATCTCCATAACAACCAGCTTAGTTTACAAGAGTTAGAACCTTTATTAAAAATCCCCACCTACCGGATCGATAAAAAACTCTGGAACCAGTTAGCCAACTACCAACCTTTGGACCGGAATAAACTCTATGATCCTGAACTTCAACCCATCACCACTACCAAAATAAAATCTAGCCATTCAGCTACCTCTAGCAGTCTTCTAAACCAGTCGACCCCTTCCAGCCATTCAGCTGTTACCTCTAACCCTGCTGGAGCAAAGAATCAGTTTGAAGAAAAAAATAAAAGCCATTAGAATAATAATATGAGATCTTTACGTCAAATTCACATACCTACTCTCATAGCTCTTGTTCTTCTTTTAGTTGGTATTGGAGTTGGACTCTTTTTAGTTCATCAAAAGCAAAAAACCCAAACCTCAGCTTCAGTTGAAACCCTACCTCAAGAATTGAAACTAAGCAATCAAACCGCCTTTAAAGGAGGAAAATCAGAAGTAACTATTACTTGGCAAACCTTGAAGCCAACAGCTGGATTTATTCTTTATGGATTCAGCCCTAACTCTCTTAACTTTGTCAGCAGCGATCTGCGAGACAAAGATAAAACAAGTGAAGGTTACTACCTCAACCATTACGTTGAGTTGACTAATCTACCTATTAATAAAACTATCTACTATACAGTTGGAGTAAACAATGTAGGTATCGGTCATTGTAAAAATAACAAAAATCCTTGTACTTCATCAGCAGAGTGTGGAGGAAAGGAATGTTCCCCCTTCTCTCTAACTACCCCCTCAGCTTTGGAAAACCAAACAGCTAACTTAGCCGAGGGACAGGTTTTGGATAAAAACAAACAACCTTTGGCTGGAGCTTTAGTTTTTATCTCTGCTCCTGGAAGTAATTTACTAAGTTCCTTGACGGACGAAAGCGGCCAATGGGCGATAAATCTCTCTCTTCTCCGCCAAGCGGACCTTAACTCTTACTTCAAGGTTGATGCTCAGGCTAGCCAATTATCCCTAACTGCTATCTATGGACAGAAAAAAAGTCAAGGGAAATGTTTAACAGCAAACCTTAATCCAGCTCCACCAATCATCCTTAACCAGCCCTATAGTTGTCAAAAAACAAGCTCCTCAACTGATCAAAAGTTAAAAGAAAACACTCCTTCCCCCTCCCTCGGTCCTACTGCTTCTCCTTCAGCTAGTAAACAAAATTCAGGTTTCAATGTAGAAAATAACAACCCAACCTCTGAACTAGAACTAACTAATCCCAGCTATGAGGGGGAAAAAATAGCCACTTCTTCTCCTATTATTAAAGGTAAAGGACCCCAGGGCAAAGAATTAAAAATTATTATTCATTCCGACCAAGAAATAACTGCTAATGTCTATGTTGACGAAAATGGTCAATGGCACTGGAAACCACCAGTTGGCCTATCACCTGGAGAACATACAGTTACTGTTAGCTACACTGACGACCAAGGCGAGAAACATAAGCTCGTCCGCCATTTTTATATTACTAGCAGTGGCCAAGCTATTGACGAGACCCCAGCTTACTCAGCCTCGGCTTCCGCCCAGACAGTTAATCCTACAGTTACGCCCACACCAACTTTAACTCCCACTCCGACCCCGTCGCCGACTCCTATTCCTCCAAAAACATCTATGCCCTCGACTAGTTCTGGGGTACCTAAATCAGGCAGCCAAAGTACCTTTTTTCTAGTTCTAACAGCTGGCCTGATGTTGACAATAGGCAGTTGGTTATTTTATGCTCAAAGAAAGAACGAAGTATGACCCAAGAAAAAAACCCAAGGCAGTTCCCGGCTAGCCCTAAAAGTGGTTGGTTAAATCTAAAACTTCTACCTTCAAGATCATCAACTGCTGACTCTCAAAAGGGCAGTAAAAAAATAATCTGGGGGACAATAGTTGGACTGGGTTTAATTATCTTAACCATTCCTCTGGGATTACTTATCGTCAGAAAACTCCGACCAGCCAAACCGGCTACTTACCTATCAACACCCGGCGATGAATGCTGTTCTGGGACTCCAGAATGCCAACAAAAACATCAAGGTGACAAAAAAGTTTGGCGTTGTGTGAGAAAAGATGGTACGAGCTGTGAAAGCAAATCTGTTTGTAAAGACTTTCCACCAGGTTCTGACCCTAGCCATTGTGACAATAATAACGATTGTGCGGCTTGGGAGGTTTGTCAAGATGGTCATTGTCGAAGCCGAAGCGGTTGTACCAGGGACTCAGACTGTGCTGATGGGGCTAAATGTGTTAACGGAACCTGCCAGGGGATTAAAGTAGGAATTGAGTGTTACGCTGATAGCCGAGGAGTGAAAATAATTAATAAGACCGGGGGGGGAATTAGTGGTAACGTTGATTGGTTTGCCAGTTGGTGTAACAATCCCAAGGCTTGTGGTTATTGTGGTGGCGAACCAAACCATGAATACATTACCCTCAAAAAAGATCAGGTTTGGACTCGTGGCTTTACGAACAGCGAAAATAAGGCGGCAGGTATATGTGATTGGCAGACTGACCTAAAAGCCAAGCTAGGTGACTATACCTGCCAAACCGCCGACACTGGTTGTGACTCCAGTTGCCAAGTAACTACAACACCGACTCCTACTCCAACTGTTCCTCTCCAACCCACTTCCTGTCATCAGATAGTTATCACTCAAGTAAACGACCAGCCTTACCAAAACCAAATCCTCAAACCTCAAGATGTCATTACTTTAAGAGGTTATGGCTACACAGACACTAATAAAACCATCGATCAGCTTCATTTTACGGTCTTTAAGGGAAGTAAAATAATTAAAGAAGGTGAAGGAAACCATCTCAATTACCAAATAGAAAATAATAAAAAGAGGTACTCAGCTACTTACCAATTCACTATTCCTAGTTATGGTGATTATTCAGTTTCCCTAGCTGTCCATAGCCCGGAGGATGGCTGGTTCTGTACTAATTAAGATGAAAGAATTTATAAAAAATAACTGGCTAACTATAACTTTAGCCTTAGCTACTTTTATTCTAGCTGTGGGAACAGTAGTTATTATCTCCCGCCTGAAGGAACTAGGCACCCAACCAGTAGCTCCGAACGTTCCTCAAAACCAGCCTGAGGCCACTAATAACAACCGTTGTACTAGCCAAAGAGGAGGTTGTTACCTTACCTTTAGTGTTCCTACTCCTACTCCAACTCCATCTGTTGAGTGTGCTAAAATTAGTTGCCAGGCTGATAGTGACTGTGCTGCTTACCCTTACAAAGTATGTGCCGATCTTCCGGGTGATAATCTTGGTAAGGTTTGTCTTATTAACCCTAATTGGGAAGATGGCTGCACTCCTCCTAAATCTACTCCCACCCCGACTCTGACCCCAACGCCAATTTCTTCTTTAACTCCAACACCCACTCCGACACCCGCCTGTGGTGAAAAACTTTGCCAAACAGAAGCTGACTGTCAAGACCTGCCTTATAAACAATGTGTCAATATCGGCTCTGACAATACTAGCCAAAAGAAATGTGTAATTAATGGCGATTGGTTTGATGGTTGTACTCCTCCTGGACCAACATCTACTCCCACCCCGACTCCTACCTCTTCTCCAACCTCAACCCCCACTCCAACATCAAAAGTAGCCAAATTACCCGCTGCTGGTTCTTCTACTACAGTTCTAATGACCGCTGGCTCCTTTATCCTAGCCACTATCGGCCTAGCCTTGTTGTTTTAATTCCAGTAAAATAAGAGGGTGAAGAAGGAAATTGTTATCGTTGGTTCTGGCTTTACTGGTTTAGCCTTAGCTTATTATCTCCGAAAGAAATTCCCCCAGAGGAAGATGATTGTTATCGAGGCTCAAAAAAAAGTCGGTGGCCTGGCGGCTGGTTTTAAACTTCCCCAGTGGCAATGGTCAGTTGATTACTTTTACCATCATGTTTTTGCCACTGATAAGGATATTTCCCAATTTTTAAACGAACTCAAGTTAAAAGACAAACTTCAGTTTTACTCTCCTCTAACCTCAATTTGGTTTCACCAGCAGATAATTCCTTTTGATTCTCCAAGCCATCTTTTTAAATATCCTTACCTCAATTTCTATCAACGCTTAAGGTTAGGACTAGGCCTAGCTATCTTCAAACTCATTCCAAATGGTTTGTTTTTAGAAAAATACCTCCTTAACCAGCAGCTGCCTTCTCTCGTTGGCCGAGAAGGATACGTTGAGATCTTCCATCCTTTAGTTCAAGCCAAGTTCGGCCCTTATCAAGATGAGATTAATCTGGCCTGGTTTTGGGCCCGGATAAAAGCCCGATCTAAAAAACTAGCCTATTATCAAGGAGGTTTTCAAGAATTGGCGGAAGCCCTAAAAAAGAAACTTAATCAGCAAGGAGTTCGGTTCATTTTTAACCAACCAATAACCAAGATTGTCTTCCAAGACAGTGGTTATCTCCTTTTTAGTCCTCAAAGGCAATTCACAGGCGATACAGTTATCTTCACCACTCCCCCTCAAAAATGGTGGGCTAACTCCATTCTAAAATCAACTTACTCCCGCTTTTGGAAAGGGAAAAAATACCTTGGGGCCCAGACTCTTCTCCTTCGGCTTAAAAAGTCGTTTCTAAACAAAACTTACTGGCTAAACATCAACACTGCCAATTACCCCTTTTTAGTCCTCTGCCAACATACTAACATGGTCTCAAACAACTACTATAATCAGGAACATCTTCTTTATGTTGGCAACTACCTGCCTCCTCAACATCCCTACTGGAAAAAGACGAAGGAGGAACTCCTTGATATTTTTCTTCCTTATCTTCAAAAGATTAACCCTCAGTTCCAAAAAGACTGGTTGATTGAGCTTTATAAATTTGAAGCTAAAATTGCTCAACCAGTAGTTATTAAGAACTACTCTCATCAGCTACCACCGTTACAAACTGACCTTCCTAATCTCTACATCGGCAACATCTTTCAGATTTATCCTTTCGATCGAGGCATCAATTACTCCATCCGCTTGGCCAAAGAACTAAGCAAAATTGTTTTGTGAAATCAGAACTCAGAACTTGGAACTTGGAGCTCGGAACTTAGCCTGTTAACAAGTCATCCTGAGGAGCCATAGCGACGAAGGATCTAGCCGAAGGCGCACCTCCCTCACGTCATTCTGACCCTCCGAAGCGGAGGGGAAGAATCTAGCGAAGCGCAAGGTCGCTGACACTCCGGCTGGGGTTTACTCTCATGCGCCTCCGGCTAGATCCTTCACTTCGCCTCTCGGCTCGTTCAGGATGACTTGGAGAAAAGGGAAGCAGCTCACTCCAAGAGGTGAAGTACAACCTCCTCTTGTGTCATTCTGAGCCCCGCGAAGAATCTAGCGAAGCGCAAAGATTAGCACTTAAATTCTTTTTAAGCTCCCTTCCCACTTGAGACTGATTAAATCTTCTTTCCGACCGAGATCTGAGTTCTGAGTTCCGAGTTCTGATTACCTAGTTCCAATAACTAAGTTCCGAATTCCAAGTATAATCTAATTATGGCTAAGGGTAAGGAAGAGGGAAAATTGGTTAAAAAAATCGAACTTCAAGTTGTTTTCTTCTTTATTCTTAGCTTTTTCATTTATTTACTTATCGTCTTTTGGGGGAATTTACCGGCAATCATTAACTCAGTAAAACATCTCAGCTTAACCTTTATTCTCCTGGCTTTACTAACTACTCTTATTAATTATCTTCTTCGCTTCCTTCGTTTTCGCTACTTGATAAGTAGATTAAGAATTAAACTCCCTCTTTTCCATAGCCTTCTCATCTCTTTCTCGGGTTTAGCAATGAGCATTACTCCAGGAAAAGGAGGAGAACTCCTCAAGGCTTATTTTATTAGCGATTTCAGCCCTTCTACTTCAGTCAGCTTTGCTTACTCAGCTCCAGTGGTTATTTTTGAGCGCTTAAGTGATGCCCTAGGCACATTTATCCTCCTCAGTTGGGGCTTGTGGCATTACCAATCAATTCGTTGGCTAATCTTTTTAACTCTGGCTGGGGTGATCTTCTTTATCTTTCTTATTACCAACACTTGGTTCATTGATAAAGTTTACTTTTTTCTTAAGAAAATTAGTTTTCTTAACTTTTTAACTAATCACCTCCAAAGTTTTCATCAAGGGAGTAAACAGCTTCTTCAGCCTAAAACCTTAACCGTCAGTTCTTTTATCTCTCTTTTTGCTTGGTTAGCTGAGGTGGGGACTTTAGCTATTATTTACTTTGCTTTCACTAATCACATTAACTTAAATACCCTAGCCATCTTGGCCTTTATTTTTACTTTCAGCTCCATCCTTGGTTTTCTTTCTCTTATGCCTGGGGGAATTATAGTTACCGAAGGCGGCAAGATTGGTTTTCTTATTCTTATTTTTCACCTCAGCCGCAGTTTGGCAGTAACTATCGTCCTCTTAGTTCGCTTGCTGACCTTATGGTTTGGAGTGGCTTTGGGAAGTATAGCTCTCCTTTATTTAATCCATCTCCAAAAGAAAAATGCTTATTCTTAGGGAATTCGTCTTTATCTTTACTCATTTCTGGTCTTGGTTTAGTTTATGGTTCCTTTTCTTTCTCAGTGGTTATCTTCTTCTGGCCAGTTTTAACCACCTCTTTTCCAAAGTCTCTTTTACTCTTTATGCTTTCATTTCTTTCCTCCTTTTCAGCTGGCTTAGTTGGCAGCTAGCCTATCTTCATTTGTTTTCTCTTCAAAACGATTATCTCCTTCTTATCTTCTGGTTGCTTTTTTCTTTAGTAGTAGGAACTCAACAAAGGAAACTCCTCAAAGATAAAAAGAGATGGGAGGAATTAATAAAAGAGTTTTTGGCTTTCAGTATCTTTTTAGCTTTCTGGTTCTGGATTCGTGGCTTTCAGCCTAACATCATCGGCTTAGAAAAATATATGGACTTTGGTTTTGTTAATACTATTCTCCGAAGCCATTACCTCCCGGCTAAGGATATGTGGTGGGTTGGCCAGCCAATCAACTACTACTATTTTGGTCACTTTTTAGTAGCCACCTTTATCCATTTGACTCAGACAGTTCCCTTTTTCGGTTATAATCTCGGTTTGGCCAGTATTTTTGCCCTTTCTCTCAGTTTAAGTTTCTTTTTTATCTATAATCTCCTCTCAGCCCTAAAATTAAAGAAAATAACCAAATACCTTCTTTCTATTCTCGGTAGCCTTTACCTTAACTTTGCCTCAAATTGGCAAACTATCTACGCTCTCATCGCTATCCATCTTAACCATTACCAAAAAACTTTCTACTGGTATCCTGACGCTACTCGTTTTATTGATTATCGTCCTGGTAGCTTAGATAAAACCATCCACGAATTCCCAGCCTACTCCCACATTGTAGCCGATCTTCATGGCCACCTTTTGGCTTTACCTCTCGACCTAAGTCTTTTTTCTCTTCTCGTAATTTATCTCCTTAATCTCCAAAAATTGAGTAGCTTCCAACGGCGGGTTCTAAACCTTCTCGGTGGCCTTCTTATTGGGTTAGGTTTTATGACTAACAGTTGGGACATTATGGGGTTTGGCTTACTTTGGGGGGTAGCTGTAAGTTTAGTTTACTTCCTGACTTGGCCGAAAAAAAAATTCCTCTTTTGGCTAGAGGCAGCTGGGGAGAGTTTTATAGCTTTTTTCCTAACCATCTTCCTTTTCCATCAACATTTCCACCCTTTCTTTCAAGGGTTTCGTTTTGTCCCTCACCACTCTCCCCTCTGGATGTGGTTACTCCTCTGGGGTCAGTTTCTTCTCCCTCTTTTCCTGGCCAGCCTTTTTGGCTGGTGGATAAAAAAGAAAAAAGACTTTCAGATATTCATTTGGAGTAGTATAGGAATAACCTTCTGGCTTCTCCTTTTTCCTGAGGTTATCTACCTCAAAGATATCTATGCTGCTGATTACTGCCGGGCTAACACTATGTTCAAACTAACCTACCAAGCTTACATCATCCTTACCTTACTCACCCCCTTCTTCATCAGCCAACTAAGGAAAAAACATCTCTGGTTCTATCTTAGCCTTCTTAGTTTTACTCTTCCTTTAAGTTATGTCTTTTTCTCCTTCCCTGGCTACTACGGCCATCTTCAGCCCCAACGCTGGCAGAAAGGCGATGGATTCACCTACCTTCGCCAACAGCGTAACGGCGATTATCAACTGATTACCTTTCTAAACCGTTACGTCCCTGGCCAACTTCATTTAGTCGAGGCTGTTGGCGGTGGCTATACCCAATATGCCCGCATCTCAGCTAATACTGGTTTAGTTACTGTCCTTGGCTGGCCAATCCATGAATGGCTTTGGCGAGGAGATGGTTATGCTCCTATTGCCGCTCGCCAGGAGGAAGTAGCTAATTTTTACCAAACTATGTCCCCCTCACAGCGGCGGAATTTTATCAATAAATACCATTTAAGGTACATCATCCTCGGCTGGGAAGAACACCAGAAATATCCTCACCTTGATGAAGCTGGTTTGTTAAAATTAGGCAAGGTGATCTACCATTACCGAGATAACTACATCATTGAGATTAAGGATAAAAATGGGCTCTAATCCTCGCAATCCTGAATTCCCGGCTGCCTTTCCAGGAGATAAACCCGACGAAGTAGGCCGGCTAGATGATGAAGTAAACCAGCCAGATGAACCTGATGATGATCCTAATAAAAAACTGAGGTGGGTTAGTCCTAAAGAATGGCGAGAAAAGCAAAGACGGTTAATTAGAATATTAGACGGACAAGATGAAGAACAAGCAGAAATTCCGCCTGAGGCTACCCATCTTATGCCGGCAGGACACACTTTTTGGTTTGAGCCCGAGTCTGCCAGAGACAAACCAGGTTGGGAAACTGAGGTTCCTGTTTTTCTCCGCCGACGCAGGCGAGGAAAATTTAGACAATCAGAGTTCGAGGTTATTGCCCCAGAAAAAACACCAATTTTTCAGTACGGGAGCCCTAAAGAAGACTACCTCACTCCAGGCGATACTATCTATACTACAAGAGTAAAAAAACTATAAGAACACCTAAATATTATCTTCAAATCCTAATGACCGAAATGAATTAGAACTTAGTTTATTAACGAGTCATTCTAAGAAGCTGTTTTCTTTCCCCCGCGTCATCCCGACTTGTCGGGATCTAGCCGATAGGCGCATGAGAGTAAACCCAAGCTTGGGTGCTAATTCTTGCGCTCGCTCCGCTCGCTAGATCCTTCGTCGCTATGACTCCTCAGGATGACTGGGGGAAGGAGGTTCCTCGGGATGATGGGGAGAAAAGGAAAGTGGCTTGTGTCCTCCGGATGACTTCAAGAGGTGAGGTACAACCCCCTCTCTGGTCATTTTGAGTGTTAACGAAGAATCTAGCCGATAGGCGCAGGGGATTGGAACTCAGAGCTAGGTTAGAAGAACTAGGTTGAAAAACAATTAATAACCCGTATAAGAGCTTAGAAAAAACTTAGCTGCCAGTACCCTTGCGCTCGCTCCGCTCGCTAGATCTTTCACTTCGCCTGGCGGCTCGTTCAGGATGATGCGAAGGGCAGACGGTTACCTAACAAATGAGTCATCCTGAGGAGCCATAGCGACGAAGGATCTAGCGAAGCGCTCTTATTTGTATCTTGTTTGAAATTTGATTATTGAGATTTGTTTGGATACTTGGAATTTGATAATTGGGAATTTATGTTTTGGTGCCTTTTTACTAAGTTCTAAGTTCCGAGTTCTGAGTCTCAAGTTTTGCCTTGTTTTATGTTTGGTTATTGATAATTGACAATTGGTTATTTCTTCTAAGTTCCAACTAATGAAATAACCAGCGAAGAAGGCGTTTATACCAAGGGAGACGGGGGGGCATCGGTGGTGAAGGATGAATTGGTGTAGTTTCCAAACTAGAGGGGGAAGAGTGTGTCGGCTGGTTAACAGATTGGGTTGGAGTGGGTGTGAGAGAGGGCGCCGCTTCAATTGAAGAAGGGGGGTTAGACGTATTAGTTTCGGGTACCCAGCTCTGACCAGTATAAACAGAGGGCGATTGCCAACCAGCTACTAGTATATAGTATCCTCCAGCCTTATCCAGGACGGCCACTGTTCGGTTGCTTTTATCTAAAACTGAGTCTAAAACCTGCCAGTGTTTCTTATCTGATGAAAAAGCCATCTTTAGCGAATCTTCAGGTAGTTTATCCTCCAACCACCCTTTTTGGTATTTTACTGCCATGAGAATATTGTGATTAGGCTTAACTATCTTAGCATCATTAAACGAGGCTTTGAACCAAATTTCCCAAAGAGGAGAAACCTGCCACAAGCCAGAAACATAAGTAGGATGGTTTTTAGGAGTAGAAGTAAGAGTCAAATAAGCATCCCAGTTAAAGGTGCTGGCAGGGACAATAAATACCCAATCATCTCGAGAAATAGTCCGACCTAGATAGGCGTCGATGTCTTTGGGTTTTTGGTTGGTAGAGGAACTAGAGGTTGAGGTAGATGAAGAAGGTGCTGGGGTAGGAGTAGGGGTAGGGGTAGAAGAGATCTCATTTTCAGGAGAGACCAAAGCAAAATCAGTAAAGTGGTTAACACTCATAGTCACTGTATGAGCTGTAGTGTCAATAGTAACATTGTCCACCTTCTTCCAAGTGCCGGTAGTCGAGTCCCAGTAAGAAGGAACCAAATCAGAAGGGGTTAAGCCCAGTTGGCTTAAGATATCAGAATCATAAGGCATTGTAATAGTAATACTGGAGTTAAATTGGCTGATTATTTGTCCGTTAGCATTAAAGGCTTTAAATTCATAGCCGTACCAAACTGGCTTACCTTGCTTTTGAGCCGGCAGGGTAGCTTTAGGGTTTATTGTTAAGGTTACATTCCCTGAAGTGGCCAGGGCGTTGGCGGGGATATTTACAATAGTTCCATCATCTAAGGTAATCAACTTAGGATTAGTGGCATCAAAAGTAAAACTAACTGGCGACGGTAAAGTGAAACTACTAGCAGACAAGGTAAGGTTAACGGTCGAGGTAGCAGTCGGATCTACACTTACCTCAGTAGCCTTATAAGGGGTAGTATTGGACTGGTAAAAGGCGCCAACATGCCAAGTGGTACCTTTAGAAACGGCTAGAGAGAATTGGCCGAGTGAGTTGGCTTGGGTTTGAGATGATCCGCCATCATCAGACCAGGCATAAACGAAAGCCCCTACTCCATTTCCACCTAACTTTACAGTTCCACTAAGAGTAGCATCTGATGTGCGTAAGGTAAGGTTCTTGGTCAAATTGGAGTTGCTAACC
>WFRL01000028.1 GCA_015486555.1 Candidatus Microgenomates bacterium
ATTTATTATTTTCTAACCTAGTTCCTCTAACCTAGCTCCTAGTTCCAATTCCCTGTGCCTATCGGCTAGATCCTTCGTCGCTTTCCTCCTCAGGATGACATTTAATCCGATTTTTGATTGGGTAAGACTATTAGTTTCAACTAATCCACTTTTTTGTTATCATCTAAGTATGCCAGAACTGCCGGAAGTAGAAACTATCCGCCGTCAGCTAGAAGATATTATTGTTGGAAAAACTATTGGCAAGGTAACGGTTTTAGCTTCCAAAAATATTAAACTCGACCCGGAAAACTTGATTGGCCGACGAGTTGTTGGTCTTCATCGCCAAGCCAAAGTTCTGCTTATTAAACTAGATAATAATCATTCCTTGGTTTTCCATTTTAAAATGACCGGCCAGCTTATTTATGAAAAAGATAGTCAACGTGTCCGCGGCGGCCATCCGACAGCTGATTGGTACAAACCTCTACCAGTCAAAGCAACTAAACTAATCATCGAGTTTATTGATGGAGGAAAACTTTATTACAATGACCAACGGGGTTTCGGTTGGGTAGAAGATCTTCCAAATGATAAGTTAGCTGAAAGGTTAAAAAACTTTAGTCTTATTGATCCTCTTTCTCCTCAATTTACGTGGGAATATTTAGCTAAGATCTGTCGCTCTTCCCGCCGCCCCATAAAACTTACTATTATGAATCAAAAAGAGCTGGGAGGAGTGGGTAATATTTATGCCAACGACTCTCTTTGGCTAGCTCGCATCCATCCTCTTCAACCAAGTAATACACTCAGTGATAAAGAAATAAAACACCTTCATCAAGCCCTTATCCAAGCCATCCAAGAAGGACTAAAGTACAATGGAGCTACTATCAGCACCTATCTTGATACCAAGGGTAAGAAAGGAGAATATCAACAACATTTTAAGGTTTATAGCCGGGCTGGGCAAAAATGTCTACGTAATGATGGAGGAGTAATTAAAGTAATTAGGGTTGGTGGCCGGCGAACTTTCTTTTGCCCAGTTTGTCAAAAACTAAGGGTTTAATCTTATTTTATTGCTTTTTCACGCAATTATTTCTCCTTTTCACGTCCGCCTATAGAACGGAGCAAGACCTTTCAGCTCCTTCTAACAAATAGGGTATAATAGCCTTATGAAGAGCGAATTACTAAACTTTGTTTTGAAAAACAATTGGCAAGACATCTTTAAAAGCAGACTAGTTAAAAAGGATTTTCTAGAACTAAGAAAATATCTTGTCCCAGCAGAAAGGGGAATAAAGTATTGTGTTGATGAACGGCCAATAAAGCGGGTTCTAGAAAATGGCGAGATTGAGGAAAAATTTACCTACTCACAAAAAGCTGCTCTTCCAGGAGGTTCTCTTTTTTGGGTAGTTCTTTTTCAAGCTCTAGGACAAAGTCTAGATAAAGCTCTTACTTTGACTAAGAGACTCCACCAATTCATGGGGTGGGGGGAAATGGAAATCCATATTGATGATCATCATGGGGCCTTAGAAAATGTGCTCCAGTCAAAAGAAGAGGTCCTGGGCTGCGGCTTCCTTGGAGTTAGCGCGGAGGTGGTTAAAGCCTTAAAAGAAAGTTTTGCTTCAAAGTTACCCCTCTTAGAGTTGGACTCAACGCCTCTCAGCCAGGTTATTAATCAAACCTACCAAGCTGGGGCGCGAGTAGTTGAGTTAACTGGAGAGCACAAAGCTCACGAGGCAGCTTATGTAATTAACCTTATACCCAACACAACTCTTCCCCAACCCCAACTTTACTCCACACCCACCCCTGCTTTTGTTACCGACCTTTGGATTGTTAGAGATGTAAATACAAACGGCCAGGCAGTGGCTGAGGTTTTAAATATGCTTTTAGGAAAAGAGTTGTTCAATTCTTCTTTGTTGGAAAAGTTTACTCTCCTAGCCACTCTCAAAACAGCTCAACTCCTCTCTGCTTACCGCCAAGATAACATTGTTCTTATCTCTAATGATGAGGAATAGCCAACCTCCTCTTGATGACTGGAAAATAACTGCTAAGAAGTTAGTCATTAAAGATAAATATCTCCGCCTTTTTAAATATACCACTATCAATCCTCTTGGAAAAAGAGGGTATTTCTGGGTAGCCAAAAAACATAGTGATTTTGCAGTAATTATCCCTCTTTTAAATGACCAAACAACTCTTCTTATCGGCCAATACCGGCCAGCCGTAGAGAAGATAATGTGGGAATTCCCTATGGGGGCAGTCAATAACCAAAAAGACATGGCCCAAACTGCGCTAACTGAGTTGCGGGAAGAAACAGGCTACATTCCTCAAAAATTAGTTAAACTAGGAGAGCTTTATCCAGCAGCAGGATTGCTTAATCAGAAAGGACATGTTTATCTAGCCCGGGAAATCTCTTTTGTTGGTTCGGCTCCAGAAGGGAATGAATACTTGGAAACCAAGAAAGTAACCTTCCCTCAGCTAGAAGAGATGATAAATAAAGGAGAAGTTGACTGCGCCATAACAATTGCTGCTTATTACTTATTTAAGTCTAAAAACCAATGACTCAAACAATACTCCTAGCTACAAATAATCCCCATAAAGTTAGGGAGATAAAAGAGATTATTCAGGATGAGGTGATCAACCAAGAACTGAAGATAGTTACTCCGGCTGAGCTTGGTTTAAACTTAGAAGTCCAAGAGACCGGCAAAACTTTTTTTGAGAACGCTTACCTTAAAGCCAAGGCTTGGGCAAAAAAGAGCCAACTGCCCACGCTAGCCGATGATTCTGGTTTGGTTGTTAAGGCTTTAGGTGGTCGCCCAGGCATTTACTCGGCCCGCTGGGGAAAAAATGACCAGGAACGAATTAAGAAAGTACTAGAAGCCCTTAAGGAAACTCCTCCCGAGCAGCGCCAGGCTGCTTTTGTCGATGTGATGGTTTTTTACCATCCCCAAAAAGAGGTCATTATCAAAACTAAAGGCCAACTTGAAGGGATTATTACCTCTCATCCTAGGGGGAAAAGCGGTTTTGGCTACGACCCCATTATGTTTTTGCCTCATCTCGGTAAGACAGTGGCTGAACTAAGTTCAAAGGAAAAAAATAAAATTTCTCATCGCGGCCAAGCCATCCGCCAACTCCTGCCGCTTATATTGGAAGTTGGAACTAGGAGCTAGGTTACTAGTTTGTAAAATAAAATTTCTCAACCGGTCATTCTGATCCCCCTCCGGTAGGGGGAAGAATCTAGGATTTACCTACCCCTACCGAAGGGGGGTTTGGATACTTGGAATTTAAAATTGGTCATTTTACTAAGCTCCAGATAGTTTATAATGATGAGTATGTTAGGTTTTGTTAAAAAACTTTTTGATCTTAACAGTCGGGAGCTTAGCCGCCTCAAAGGGTTCGTTGGAAAAATCAATCAGCTTGAGCCTGAGGTGGCAAAATTAAAACGAGAAGAATTTCTCCAACAAACGGAGCAACTCCGAGACAAAGCTTTAGCAAACAAGTTGGCCCCAGAAGACTGGTTTTACGCTTTTGCTCTCGTCCGCCAGGCAGCTAAGCTAACTCTAAGTATGCGCCATTTTGATGTCCAACTAATGGCAGCTTGGGCCTTAGCTGAAGGTAAGATTGCTGAGCAGAAAACAGGTGAAGGAAAAACCCTCTCGGCTGTTCCGGCTCTCTATGTTAATGCCTTATATGGAAAAGGAGCTCATCTAGTGACAGTTAATGATTACTTGGCTAAACGGGATGCTGGGTGGATGGGACCAATCTTTGACTTTCTTGGTTTGAGTGTAGGAGTTATTGTTCATGACCAAGCCTTTCTTTACGATCCGTCCTACACTGACCCAAAGGCTTTAGAAGACCGTCTAGCTCACCTCCGCCCAGTTTCCCGCCGTGAGGCCTACCTAGCCGATGTAACTTACGGTACTAACAATGAGTTCGGCTTCGATTACCTCCGTGACAATATGGTCGCTTCCTTTTCAGAAAAGGTCCAACGGGGGCATTTCTACAGCATTGTCGATGAGGTTGATTCCATTCTTATTGACGAGGCTCGAACTCCTCTTATTATCTCAGCCCCGGATGAAGAGGATACCTCAATGTATCTTCGTTTTGCTCAGCTAGCTACCCAACTCCTTAAAGACCGAGATTATGAGGTAGATGAAAAGAGGAAAACTGTTTCTTTAACTGATTTTGGGATGCGAAAAGTAGAAAAAACTCTCGGAGTTTCTAACCTTTACCAGGAAAACTTCCAGATGGTCCATCATCTTGAACAAGCTCTAAAAGCTAAAGAACTTTTCCATAAAGACAAGGAATACATTGTTAAAAATGGCCAGATAATTATTGTAGATGAACATACCGGCCGACTAATGCCTGGTCGTCGCTTTTCAGAAGGTCTACACCAAGCCTTAGAGGCTAAGGAAGGAGTGTCTATTCAAAAGAGATCGAAAACGATGGCCACTATCTCCCTCCAGAATTACTTCCGAATGTATCAAAAATTAGCTGGAATGACTGGGACAGCAGCAACTGAAGCCGAGGAGTTCGATAAAATTTACCATCTAACCACCGTAGTTATCCCGACAAATAAACCAGTTATCCGCCGGGATTATTCTGACCGAGTTTACAAAACTACTCGAGCCAAATTCAGTGCTATTGTCCGAGAGATAGAAGAACTCCATCAAAAGGGCCAACCAGTTCTAGTTGGAACCAGGTCTATTGAGATGAATCAAATTCTTTCTAATCTTCTTAAACACAAAGGTATTCCTCACCAAGTCTTAAACGCTAAACATCATGAACAGGAGGCTCAGATAATTGCTCAAGCTGGCAAACCAGGCAGTGTAACTGTAGCTACTAACATGGCCGGAAGAGGAGTTGATATTGTCCTTGGAGGGGCTTTACCAGAAAGAGGGAAAGAGCAATCAGAAGAAAAATACCTTAAAAATAAGGCTTATCAAGATTGGTTAAAGCGCCATCAACAGGTGGTTAAATTGGGTGGGCTAGCTGTGCTAGGGAGTGAGCGCCACGAAGCCAGACGAATTGATAACCAGTTGAGGGGACGTTCTGGTCGCCAAGGAGACCCAGGAATGTCCCGCTTTTACGTTTCTTTGGAAGATGAGATTATGCGCATCTTCGGCGGGGATCAGATTTCTCATTTAATGACGATGTTTAATCTACCTGAGAACCAACCTTTAGAACATTCTTTAGTATCTAAAGCTCTTGAACAGGCTCAGACTAAAGTAGAAAGTTTCTATTTTGATATTAGAAAATCTTTAGTTGACTATGACGATGTTATTAACAAGCAGCGGCAGATAATTTATAGACGACGGGACAGAACCTTACTCCTAGCGGAAAAGGAACCTAGAAAACTTATAGAAGAAATAAATAAACTCCTTCGGACCTACCTCGATCATTTGGTTGAGTTTTATTTTGAGGAAGAAAAGTTATCCGAAAGTGAGGCTAAAGAGTTAGTTAAGGAATATGCAAAAATTGTCCCTCTAGACAAAGAGTCCAACCAATTTTTAGTCAGCCAGTTGAGCAATCAGACAAAGGCTGAGGTAAAAAGGATACTAGAAGAATTAAGTCAGAAAGCAATTGAAGCTAAAAGGGGTCAGTTCGGCTCTGAAACAATCCAGGACATAGCTAGAGTGTCCCTTCTAAAATCTATTGATGATTTTTGGGTTGACCACATTGACCTTTTAGATCAACTTCGGGAAGGGGTAATGGTCCGTGGCTTTGCCCAAAAGGATCCTCTAGTAGAGTATAAACAAGAAGCCTTTCGTTTATTTGAGAGACTTATTAGGCTGATAGAAAAAGAATCTCTTTTTTCTTTTTACCATCTAGTCCCCCAGCGGATTCCTCAAGAAAGTCTGCTCGACAAACCCATCACCACTCAAGGACCAACAAACAGCTCTTTGGGAGAATTGGTCCAGTTTAACTCAGAAACGGGGGGAGAAGAAAGTAATCTCCCTAGAACTCAACAAACGGTCCATCGATATAAAATTGGTCGAAATGACCCTTGTTGGTGCGGTTCCGGCAAAAAATGGAAAAAATGCCACTATCCTCAATTACCACCACCAGGCTGGAAGCCGCCTGAAACTAGAACTTAGTTTATAAAGTTTAAAGTTATAAAGTAAAATCTTCTTTCCAGGTCATTCTGATCCCCCTCCGGTAGGGGGAAGAATCTAGCCGATAGGCGCAGGAGGTTGGCTCCTTACTTTTCCTAGTTTTCCACCAACTTAGGATTAACTGAGCCTTTTCTCATTTCCAATTGTGTTCCAAGATTCAAGTTCTAAGCTCTGACAA
>WFRL01000029.1 GCA_015486555.1 Candidatus Microgenomates bacterium
AGGTAAATCCTAAACTCTAAATCCTTCCGCCACGGCGGATCCGCCTTGGGCGGAAAGCTCCAAACAAATTCTAAACAACTAAAATTGGTCCCCCGATAAATCAGGGCTAGTGAAGCGTGATGAATTGGCTCGCTCTTATCTTCGAGTCATTTTGACCCTCTGTGGCGGAGGGGAAGAATCTAGCGCAGCGCAAAGTCATAGCTCCCAAACTTGAGTAGACACCCCTGCGCCTATCGGCTAGATCCCGACAAGTCGGGATGACGCGAGAAAGAAGGTTTTGGATTTTGGTATTAGGATTTTGATATTGTTTAGGACCTGCCTACCGGCAGGCAGGTTTTTATTTTCTCCTCTTAATGTTTTGATTATTGGTCATTGGAATTTGCTTGGAAATTGAAAATTGGTTATTTTTCAACCTAGCTTCTAGTTCTTAGTTCCTAGTTCCGATTATGTGAGCCCGGTGGGACTCGAACCCACGACACCCTGCTTAAAAGGCAGGTGCTCTACCGGCTGAGCTACGGGCCCAACTTATCAACTACATAGGTATTATACCCCACCTTGAAACTTTTAATTTTTATTCCAGATCGTCCAAAATAGAAATTTTTAAAATTTTCTCCTTACCTCTGTGATATAATAAAAAACTTGAGTTGGGTTCGGAACATCTTGATTTGATTAGATGAGGAGTATTCCTAATGTTTTTATCTTTTAGGAAAACTTTTGGCTATTTTTGGTCCTTTATCATAAAGTATAAGAGAAGATTTATTCTCTTTAGTGGTCTTTTGGTTACTTTAGGCATCTTAGAAAGCTTGCAACCTCTTTTCTATCGTCAGTTTGTTGATGCTCTACCTGAGGGAAGATGGAAAGTGGTCAGTGGCGTTTTAGTTTTGTATGCCCTTGTCCGTTTTGGTACTCTCTTTACTGATTTGCTGACTTACTTTATCGGAGATATGGTCTTAATCCCTGCTTCAATGGATGCCCGTTTAGCTGTCTTCAAGAAACTTCAAGAATTAGACTTTGCTTATCATCTAAATAAAAGCAGTGGTTCTCTTATTAGTAAGATTAAACGGGGAGATGGAGCCTTTTTTAATTTATTCCACAGTCTGAATATTATAGTTAGAATAGCCATTAATCTAGTAATAATTTTGGTTAGTTTTTGGTTCCTTGCTTGGTGGGTAAGTGGGATTACTCTTCTTTTTATAGTTCTTAACCTTATCCTAATTTATTTTTTAATTCGCTATAACATCTTTACTCGCCGGCGGTTTAATAAGATAGAAGACAAAGTTTCCGGAATAATTGTAGACAACCTGATAAATTACGAAACAGTAAAACTTTTCGCTCAAGAAGATTATGAGTATAATCGGCTGAAAAAGACTTTCAACTCTTGGTTTCAAGCGTTGTGGAGATATGCTAACTCCTTTAGGTTAATAGATGTTGGCTTAGGAACAGTGGGAAATACTTTAATGGTTGGCTTATCAATTTGGGGTGTTAATTCTGTTCTCCATAGCCATTTAACTACTGGTGAGTTCATCATGATTCTCGGTTTTATCAGTACTTTTTATTGGCGGTTTTTTGATCTGGTTTATAAGTTAAGAGATATGGCCAGAAACTATTCGGATATAGAAAAGTACTTTGCGGTCCTCAGTGAGCCGGTTGTCATTAAAGATCCTCCTCACCCCCTAACTCTAAAGAGGGTCAAAGGAGAGATTACTTTTCGAAAAGTATGGTTTGTTTATGAGGAAAATAATTACAGTGCTTTAAGGGACTTTAGTTTGGAGATAAGACAAGGCCAGTTAGTAGCCTTGGTTGGTCGATCTGGAGCAGGTAAGACAACTGTAGTGAAGTTATTACTCCGCTTCTTTGATATCCAAAAGGGGAAAGTTACTATCGATGGGGTAGATATTCGGAAATTTAAGAAAAGTTATCTGCGAAGTTTATTTGGGGTGGTTCCCCAGGAACCTATTCTTTTTAATAACACTCTTCGTTTTAATATTGCTTATGGCCGGCCTGAAGCTACGGAGCGGGAAATAATCGCTGCCGCTAAGATGGCTTATATTTGGGATTTTATTCAACAGCTGCCTCAGGGTTTGGAAACTAAAGTTGGAGAGCGGGGAGTAAAGTTGTCTGGAGGCCAGCGCCAACGGATAGCTATTGCTAGAGTAATTTTGAAGAATCCTAAGATAATTATATTTGATGAGGCCACTTCTCAGCTGGATAGTGAGTCTGAGAATTTAATCCAAAAAGCCTTCTGGCAAATTTCCCATAATAAAACTACTATAGTAATTGCTCATCGATTATCGACGATAATAAAAGCGGATAAAATTGTAGTTATAGATAAAGGGAAGGCAATAGAAGAGGGTTCTCACAAGGAGCTAATAAATAAAGAGAAGAGTTTGTACAGTCACCTGTGGTTGAAACAAACAGGGTTGATAAATTAAGGAATAAATAAAAAAATACCCCTCGGGTAAACCTGAGGGGCAGAGAGGAGATTCTCGACGTAATGAGTTTTATATACCCAAAACCTCAAGATCTAAGTGTATTATAGCACTTAATATAGGAATGTCAAGTACTTAACATAAATTTTCCTATAATTTAAGTGAGTCCGGTGGGATTCGAACCCACAACCAGCTGCTTAAGAGGCAGCTGCTCTGCCAATTGAGCTACGGACCCGACTTGTCAACTACATAGGTATTATACCCCACCTTGGAATTTTTGATTTCCTTTTATTTTACTGACAACTAAGCCTAATCGAGTATAATAAAGACGAATAAGGTGGGTGTAGCTCAGTTGGTTAGAGCGCCTGTCTGTGGAACAGGAGGTCGGCGGTTCGAGTCCGCTCTCCCACCC
>WFRL01000030.1 GCA_015486555.1 Candidatus Microgenomates bacterium
CCTGCGCCTTCGGCTAGATTCTTCGCGGGGCTCAGAATGACACAATACTAAACTCCAAGTACCAAATTCCAAGTATCCAAATCAATAACAATAACCAATGATCAAATGTTTGAATAATTGGTATTTGGAATTTGCCTGAAAATTGATCATTGATAATTGGTCATTTTTACTGAGTTCCAATTAACGAAAATGATATAATTACTGTGTTGGAGATGTACAGTCTCGACATAGAAGCAGTTTGAAAATGCAGGCCGGAAGGATACCGCCGTAAAGGTATCAAACAAAATTTGCCGACGAATCTGAAGGCGGCACTGCTGTCAGTGTCAACCCAGCTGTTCTTAACAACAGCCAGGCATTGGCAGAGGTGACAGCAGTCCCAGCTTTTGTAGCTTAAGTTACAGCTGGATATCACCAAGAAGCCTTGTTCTCAACGGGGCCTTGATGGTAGCTTAGTGAGTTGAGGTATATCTTTTACATTTGAGAAGGATGCAAGAGATGAACAACTAACTTCTCACTTAGTTGTTGAAGGGGGGTTGGTCCCATAATAACTAAGTAACTTAAACCAACCTAAGCCTGTAGATTTTTTAAAATGTATTCTATGGACCTCGGGTCATTCCCGGGCATCTCCGCCCAGTGGATTTATCCTCATTAATACCTCATTTTTGTCTTGGTTGCGGCCGGCCGATAAAAAAGGGCTTTCTTTGTTCTAACTGCTGGCAACGCCTTTCTTTTTATGACAACCATCAAGGTAAGTGTCTCTACTGCCAAAAACCAAGTGTTGATAATCTTACCCACCATTTTTGCCACGCTAAACTCGCCCTTGAAGGAGGTCTAGTTTTATATAACTACGACCCAGTTGTAGGGAGAATCATCCGTTACCTTAAATACAATCTGCTGGAAAAAGGAGAAAAAATATTCCGCTATTTAATTGAGCTTTGGTGGCAAAATAATTCCTCACCTCTCATTAAGTATTGGCAAGAAAACGATTTTTGCCTTCAACCTGTTCCCCTCTCTTCTAGTCGTCGCCTTTGGCGGGGTTTCAATCAGGCAGAGGTCTTAGCTCAACTCTTAGCCCAAAAATTAAAACTACCTTTGGTTAACTACTTCCAGAGGACTAAAACCACTCTTCCTCGTCTTCGTCTTTCTTTAAGTGAAAGAAAAAAGGCAGTCCAAAACAGCTATCAAGCTACCCGCCCTTCCCTAGAAGGGAAAAACCTACTCTTAATTGATGATGTTTTAACCACCGGCAGCACTTTTAGAGAATTAGCTAAAGTAGCTAAAAGAAGAAAGGCCAGTCAGGTATGGTATCTAGCCTTAAGCAGTAAGCCTCGAAGACGAGGATAATCTTAGGCTTTATCAGAACTAACTAGTTGTAGTTGGTGAACAAAATCCTGGAGAAGTTGAGGCTCTTCAATAGAAAGATAACCTTGGAAAGGTTCTCTTAACTTTCTTAGTTCGGGCTCAACTAAGTCAGCTTTGGAAATATAAACTAGCTCCGGTTTTTTGGCCAAACCAAAACCATAGTTTTCTAACTCAGTTCGGGTTACCTGATAATTTTTTTTCATAACTAGCCAATCCAACTTCCCCTTTTTAATAACTGGCTCAACTAGATGAACCAACAACTTAGCCCTTTGAATATGCCGTAAAAACTGATAACCTAACCCTTTCCCTTGAGCAGCCCCGCCTATTAACCCTGGCACATCGATTAATACTATCTTTTTCTTTCCCACCCTCCAACGCTGATTTAGAATGCCCAAGTGAGGATTGAGGGTAGTAAAGGGGTAGTCAGCTACCTTCGGTCGGGCTTGGGTCAGAGCCCGCAACAAACTACTCTTCCCCGCATTCGGCAGACCAATGAGACCAATATCAGCTAATAGCTTTAACTCCAAGACTAAGGTTTTGTCCTCTCCCATCGTCCCTGCTTGAGCGAACTGGGGAGCTTGGTTAGTAGCCGTCCGAAAATGCCAGTTGCCCTTACCTCCTTTACCACCATGAGCAACTACTAGTTTAGTCTGTCTTTCACCAATTACTCCCAAAAGCTTTCCTTCTTCTCTCAAATGCCAACTGACATTCCCTTTCAAATTAAAATCAGCCGCTACCTGCCAAACATAGGTATCTTTAGGAATAGGGATAAAGACACTTTTCCCTGAGGCTCCACTTTTTTTATTCTTTCCCCCTCCTTGACCATTCTCAGCTTGATAAAGGAATTTTTGGCTCAAATGGGAAAGCTCAGGGTAATTATCATTTAAAACTAAAACCACTTCGCCTCCATTGCCTCCATCGCCGCCGTCAGGTCCCCCTTTTGGCTGATACTTAAGATGAAGAAAAGAAACCCGTCCATCCCCTCCTTTACCTCCCTTTACTCGAATTTTAACTACATCTAACATTAGAAAAAACTCAACTGGTTTAATTTTTTACTTTCTTTTTCTACTCTCTTTTTTTCTGAGTCTTGATGCTTATTTTCCAAAAGACGGATCAAACTCTTGAAACCATAATGGTTGAAAAAGTCTATTAGATGATCATTATTCCTTTTTATTGGTTGAATCTTGCTCAGCTCCTCTAATTTTACATTTGTCTTTATCTTAGCTAACTTTTTAGAAAAAAAGACTTCCTGGCGGGCAACTTTTAATAACCCAACCACTCGAGGTGAGGTTAATTTAATAATCTCTTCTTCATTTTCCTCTACGGATTTGTACAACCGCTCAATAGCCTGAAAATGGCTTACCAGTTTTACAGCTGTTTTTTTACCTATCCCTTTGGCTCCTGGAATATTATCGGAGGGGTCACCAGCTAAAGCTTTGTAATCTACCAAAAACGGTGGCTTAAAACCCCATCTTTCTACAAATAAACCCTCATTAATCTGTTGGGCATTCTTAATGCTACCTCTGGCATAGTTTAAAACAACCTGGTCATCACGGATAAGTTGAGCTAGATCATAATCACCACTTAAAATAATGAATCGACTGAGAGGATATTTCTTTAATAAGGTTTGAATTCCACTTCCTATAAGATCGTCAGCCTCAAAACCATCTTTTATTAATAAACAACTGCCTAGAGTCCTAAAAAACTCTTTAACCAAAGGTATCTGTTCCACCATCTCTTTCTTCACCTCAGGTCTCTTAGCCTTATATTCCTTATATTCTTTGTGGCGAAAGGTGGGAGCCTGAGTATCAAAGGCTACTATCAAGTAATCTGGCTTAAGGGTCGGTAGAAGAGAAAGAAGAATACGACTAACACCGTAAAATGCTCCACGAGGGTGGCCTTCCTTATCTTTAAGTGGAGGATAGGCATGAAAAGCCCGATGAATTAGACTTAAGGCATCAATAAAAAGAAAAGTTTGTTCCTCCTCCATCCTAGCCTTCAAGGCGGTTGATAAGTTCATCCAACTCATCACCCTCAACTGTTTCTTTTTCAACTAACTCCTTAGCTAAGGCGTCTAGAAGGCGGCGGTGTTGACGAATTATTTTCTTAGCTTCCTCATACTCCTGATTAACAATCTTTCTTATTTCTTTATCTACTGATGCTTGGGTTTTGTCAGAGATGTTACTTTTGTCCCACAAGCTCCGTCCTGGACCTAAAGGACGGTAGGAAGGAGATAGTTTCACCGGTCCAAGAGCAGACATACCAAAATCAACTACCATCTGCCGAGCTAGCTCAGTCGCTCGATCAATATCCGAAGCTGCTCCTTGGGTCATTTCTCCAGAAACAACTTCCTCTGCCGCTCGACCACCAAGCATTGTCCGTATCTGAGCTAATAACTCCTTGCAGGTGTAGGAATATTTATCTCGTTCTGGGGAAATTTCTGTAAAACCAAGAGCTATCCCTCGAGAAACTATAGAAACCCGGTGAACTGGGTAGGCTTTGGGGGTAAATTTAGCTACTAAAGCATGACCGCCTTCATGATAAGCAGTCATCAATTTATCCTCGCTTGTTTGACTCACTTTTCGTTCCGGTCCCATCTTAACTCTTAACATCGCTTGTTCAATCTCTTCTAGACCAATCTTTCCTTTATTCCGCTGGGCAGCTAGGATAGCTGCTTCATTAAGCATATTCTCTAAATCAGCTCCTGAAAAGCCAATCGTCCGTTGGGCAATTTTCTTCCAGTTCAGATCTGGACTAAATGGTTTTCCTCGCTTGTGAATTTCTAAAATAGCCAAGCGATCATTTATATCAGGCATATCTAAGAAGACTCGGCGGTCAAACCTGCCTGGGCGAAGGAGAGCTGGATCGAGGAGATCAGCTCGATTAGTAGCAGCAATCACCACCACATTATCATTAGGAGTAAAACCATCCATCTCCACTAAAATCTGATTTAAAGTCTGTTCTCTCTCATCATGACCTGAAGTCATTCCTAATCCCCGCTGGCGGCCAATAGCATCAATTTCATCAATAAAGATAATGGCCGGAGCATGCTTTTTGGCTGTAGAGAAAAGATCACGAACTCGAGCAGCTCCGATTCCCACCAACATTTCCATAAACTCACTTCCAGCCATTGAGAAGAAGGGAACCCCCGCTTCTCCAGCTACTGCTTTAGCTAAAAGCGTCTTTCCTACCCCAGGGGGACCAACCAAGAGGACCCCTTTGGGCGTCCGGGCTCCTAATTTCTGGTACTTTTGGGGGTGTTTCAAAAAATCAACCACCTCTTCTAGTTCTCTTTTAGCCTCATCAACTCCGGCCACATCCTTAAAAGTAACATCTTGCTTTCCTTTAGCAAAGATCTTGGCTCGGGATTTGCCAAAAGAAAAAATAGATTGTTGAACCCCCCTGCTTTGTTTCAACATCCAGTAAAAAAGGAAGAAAATAGCCAGGGTAGGCAGAATAAAATTAAGAAGTGCATCCTGAATTAGTTGGCTGGTTGAGGTACTAACAATCTTTAGATTTACCTGATCAGGGGTAACATTAATCGATTTAAGCAGCTCAATAATTGATTCATTATCTTCTTTATAGGCTTTAAATTTTTGATTGTTCTTGTCCTCTAATAAAAGCGTATTGTTAATAACTTCCACTTTGGTTATCTGACCGGCCTTAATTTTCTCTAGAGCTTGACTTAAGTTAACTGTTTGGGTCAGTTGTTGAGGTGAATGATTAGCTATTAAAGGCAGAACTAGAAAAAGAATTATTATCAACCAAATAACTAGTTTAAGAGGATTGATTTTGGCTTTTATTGTTCTTTTGAACTGCATTTACCTAACCTCGGATCCTTCTTTAACTGGCTTGTCGGGAACTAATAAACTAACTTTTCCTTGGCCATCATCGGCGGCTAACAACATCCCTTGAGAAAGATGACCATAAATTTCTTTTTCCTCCAAATTAACCACCAAAACAACTTCTTTATTCATTAGCTCGTCAATAGAGTAATAAGGCTTGAGGCCAGCCACCACCTGGCGCCGCTCTCGACCCAGATTGAGGGTAATAAGATAAAGTTTCTTACTTCCCCCCAAAGGGTTAACTTCTACAACTCGGGCTACCCGCAACTCCAGTTGTTTAAAGTCTTGAAAACTAATCTTCTTTTGCATAACCTTAGTATAACTCATCTCTTCTCCATGGTCCGTGGGGGGAATTAAAGCTAGGAACTAGGTAACCAGAACTTAGAACTCAGAGCTTAGAACTAGATCAGAAAATAATCAATTATCAATGATCAATTTTCAAATAAAATCCTAATGACCAAAATCCAAAACTTTATCTCTTGTGTCATTCTGAGCCCCAGCGAAGAATCTAGCGAGCAGAGCGAGCGCAGGAATCAGAACTCAGAACTTGGGAGCACTCTCGTGCGCCTTCGGCTAGATTCTTCGTTAACACTCAGAATGACATGAAGAGAAGGTCGTGCTTTCGCGTCATCCCGAGCCTGGGTGCCAATACCTTTGCGCTCGCTTCCGCTCGCTAGATCCTTCATTGTTTCACTCCTCAGGATGACCCCTCAATTACTAAGTTCTAAGTCCTGGTTACCTAGGTCCATATTGTTTGAGACTTGGTCATTGGAATTTGGTGCTTGGAATTTAATACCCAGTCATCATCTTGATAATCTCCGCTGGCTCTAGAGTTTGAACGAGCTTAGAGAAAATATCATCTTCTGTCGGGGAAAATTTTTGGAGAACATATTTTATTCCCGGCAGCCGCTGATTAGATGGCCGATTATCTATGCCTAAACGTAGTCGCCAAAAGTTTTCTCCCCCGAGATTTTCCTCCACTGAAGCAACTCCTTTATGAAGAGGAGAGCTTCGACCAAAACTTAGTTTCCAACTACCCAGGGGAAGGTCCAACTCGTCATGGACTAAACATAACTGAGTCGGAGGCAAATGGTACCAATTTAATAATTTCTTGGCTGCCCGACCGGATTCATTCATATAAAGAAGGGGGTAAGAAAAGATAATTTCATTGGACTCCAAAACAACACTTAAAAGTTTTTTTCTCCTCTGCCATTTCCCCTGAAAATTACTTCCCCAAAACTCAATCCAGCGGCGGCCAGCATCATGCCTAGTTAATAAATATTTTCGATTTGGATTTCCCAAACCGACAAAGAGAACCTTCATAGCTCATTATATATTAGAGATGAGGCGAAACATTATCTACCAAAGCGGCGCTGGCGGCGAAGAAACTCTTGGATAAGTTTATCTAGTTCCTCAGGCCCAAAATCAGGCCAGAGAGTGGGGGTAAAAAACAACTCAGCATACTCCATCTGCCAAAGAAGGTAGCCAGAAAGACGTTTCTCCCCCCCAGTCCGAATAACCATATCTGGGTCAGGTACTCCTCGAGTATCCAGATACTTCTCCACCTGACGAACTAACTCTTTCCGTTTCTGCCAGTTAGCCCCCTCAATCTCTACAAAAAAATGTGGATTGGTTTGATAAATTTTCCCCATAGCTCGAAGAATTTCATCACGGCCACCATAATTCAGAGCAAAAATAACCGTCAACCGTTTATTTTTAGCTGAGGCTTGTTGATAATAATCTATCAGCTTAACAATGTCTTCAGGAAAAGCTTTATAATCCCCTATAACCCGTAAACTATACCCTTGTCGGAGAAAGTGGTCGCCTTGGTTTTTAATTCCTTGGCGAAAGATCTCAATTAGTCCTTTAACTTCTTGAGGATTGCGTCTCCAGTTTTCAGTAGAAAAAGCCCAGAGAGTAACATAAGGAACACCAATCTCAGCTAAATGATCGACAATGGGTTCAATAGTTTTTTCGGCTGCTTGTTTATGACCGGCCAAAACACTTAAACCATGGCGCCTAGCCCAACGGCGGTTGCCATCCATAATAATAGCGATATGTTTCGGTAGGTTCATTCTCTATTTTCGGGAACTAGATCTAATATCTTGTTCAAAAGAGAATCAGCTAAGTAGGTATGTTGGCGGAGTTTATGTTCCAATCTAAAAGAGATACCTCTCTGAGAAAGATCTTGAAGAAGCTGGCGACTCTTTTCAAAAAGAATCCTTATTTGAGGAGATTTAACCTTATACTTTCCCGTCAACTGCTTTATCATCAGCTCCGAATCGGAACGAAGGGTAACCTCATCTCTTGAGGAAAGATCCTCGCCTTTTAACCACTCTAGAGCCATAATTAAGGCCAAATACTCAGCTTGATTATTAGTTCTTTCCCCCCAGTAAAAACCAGCCATAAAACTCTGCTTACTATTTTGAAAAACAACAAAAGCCGAGGCTGCTGGACCTGGATTACCACGAGAACCACCATCAGAAATAACCAGATAACTGCTCATCGAACTATTTCAGTGAGGTTAGATAAAAATAATTATCTTTCACCACTCCCTTAACTCTAACCACCTTTCCTTCTAAAGAAGAAACATTATAAGAAAAACTCTTAAGGGCGTATTTTTGGGAAAGGGGTTTAGAAAAGTTAATAAGGTAGTTTTTACCTTTTCTAATTACTCTTCCTTCACACCAATTGAGATGACAATCAATAGGGCCAGCTAATGTCGTTCGTTGCTGATATCGACGAACATTAACCACCGTCAAAACCAAGATAGCCAAACCAATTAAACTGCCTAACCCTATGGCTATGTACCTTACCACCTTCCTTGTTTCCATCCTAAATTAAGTATACTACATCCACCCTACGGGGCGGTTAAAATGACCAATTTTCAAATTCCAAGTATCCAAACCCCCCTCGGTAGGGGTAGGTAAATCCTAAATTCTAATATCTAAACCTGCCTGCCGGCAGGCAGGTCCTAAACAATATCAAAATCCTAATGACCAAAATCCAAAACTCTGTCTTTCGGGTTAGAATGACATGTACTTTACGAACTTTATAAACCTTCTAACTCTACAAACTAAGTTCTGAGTTCCAGATGTCGGGGATGGCGGACTTGAACCGCCGACCTCTGCGTCCCAAACGCAGCGCTCTAGCCATCTGAGCTAATCCCCGTTGTTTCTTTATTATATCCCAACACCCTTAAACACCCAGTCTTGCCCAATCAAAGACCGGATTGAGGGGAAACTTTCCTCACTCTGTCATTCTGAGCCCCAGCGAAGAATCTAGCGTTAGCGCTCTTATTTGTACCTCGTTTGAAAATTGATCATTGATAATTAATCATTTTACTGTGTTCCAAGCAGCGAATGATTTTAGATTTTTAATCAGACTATATTTATAGATGGACAAATTAGATAAAAAACTAGAGAGTTGGTGGTTAGTTGAGGTGGCTGGCTTTAATGGCGGCTTAAAACTCCTAATTATCTCTTTTTTCTTAAGTTTCACCTTCCTAGTCATTAACCAATTTTTTAAACTTGACTGGCAAGGTTATTTCCGTCAACCATTATGCCATTAACAATTAAAAGAACATTGATTCTGGACTTGGATAGAGATATTATTCTAAAAAAAATTGAGGCAGACAGTCTAAAAGTTACTTCTGTTTTGGCTGGCCTCTGGCTTCATCCCTTCTTAACTATTAACCGCCTTTTACAAAAAACAACCTTAGGTGGTGGTGGAGTAGTTATAGGAATTACTCTCCTTCTCCTCTGGTTAGCCGAACTAATTATTCATCCTCAACCAGTTGGTTTGTGGCAACGGCTACTAATCTGGCAAGGGCTGGCCTGGATAATTCTTTTCTTGGCAGCAGGAGTAGGTCTTATTGCCCTTCTTTATTCTAGGGAATGGAAACAGATCTTTAGTTTAATCTATTTTCTTCCCCTGCCTGCTTTGTGGTTATTGTTCCGCTCCGGCTGGGTTCGCTTAGAAAAAATTAATCCACCACTAACAGATTTTCTTTTCTTAAGCTTAACTGTTTTTCTCTTTCTCCTTCAGACTTTAATTTTCTACCTCTGGTTGAGAATTATTAATAACCAAAAACCATTTTTTAGTTGGTTAATCCTTTTTCTTACTCTCTCTTGGTTTTATTTATTTAAGCAGTTCCTTTGTTTATGGTTTTAAAGAATAATAACTCCCATCTACCCTCCCTACCTTTTCAGCCTCAAAAAATCTCTCGAACTATCCTGGGCCTAGAATGGCAGGGAAAAAATATTGAGAATATGATCGGAGCCATCCAGGTTCCTCTTGGCCTAGCTGGACCTATAGAAATTGAGGGGAAGGGAAATTTTATTGTCCCCCTAGCTACTACTGAGGGGGCTTTAGTGGCCAGTGTTAACCGGGGATTAAAAGCTTTAAGGCAAGCTAAAAGTCTCCAAATCGTCAGTCAATATGCAGGAATGACCCGAGGGCCTGTTTTTGTTGCTCCTGACTTGAAAGCTGCTTTTAGGGCTGCTGAGAAGATAAAAACTGAGCTCCGATCCAAGTTTGTCCGCCGCCTAAAAAGGTTAAGCCAACATACCCGTCTTCTAAAGATTCAAACCCAAGTTCTTGGCCGTTACCTCTTTGTTCGCTTTCGCTTTGACACCGACGAGGCGATGGGGATGAATATGACTACTTATGCTACCACCGCCTTAGCTGACATCATCGAGACAGAATTAGGTTTGAGGTTAACTACTATCTCAGCTAATTTTTGTCCGGATAAAAAGTTCTCTTTCGTCAACCTTTTCTTCGGCCGCGGATTCCAAGTATGGTTAGAGGCGATTATTCCTTCATTAGCGATTAATACTATCTTAAAAACTAATCTCAATGACCTCTTGGCTACTTACCAACAAAAAATTTGGTATGGGACAGCTCTGGTTGGCGGGGTAAGTTTTAATGCCCATATTGCTAATGTTTTGGCCGCTTTCTACCTAGCCACCGGCCAGGATCTGGCCCATATTGCTGACAATAGTCAGGCCATCTTAGTTATGGAAAAAAGAAATAAAGACCTTTATCTCTCTCTTTTTCTTCCTAGCCTCAATATTGGAAGTGTAGGTGGAGGAACCCAACTACCAACTCAAAAAGAGGCTATTGAGCTAGTCTTGGCCGGAGCTAAGAAAAGTTATCGGGGCCGACGCTCAGCCATCTTGGCTGAGGTATTAACCGCGGCTATGGCTGGTGGGGAACTTTCCTTGATGGCCGCTTTAGCCACTAACACTCTAGCCTGTTCCCACCAAAAGTTAACCAGTTACCATCAAAAATGAAACCGCTAATCTACTTTGACCAAGTTTATCTCCTTAAAACTGGAGTTGCTTTTCCTCATCAAAAGATCTTAATTAAAAAGCTAGCTAAAAAATATGGGTGGTTAGCTAATCCTGGTAGATCTCTTGGAATAGAAGAAAAAACCGTTCCTGCCTTGGACGAGGACAGCCTCACTCTCGCTTGGCAAGCCGCCTCCCTTATAGTTCAAGGATTCGAGGACAGAATTGGAGCTATTTATTTTGGTTCGGAAAGTCCTCCTTACGCTGTTAAACCAGCGGTTACTCTACTTAAAAACTTTCTCAACCTGCCACCGACTGTCTTCGGAGCTGATCTGGAGTTCGCTTGCCGGGCTGGATTGGAGGCTGCCATCATCGTGGCCGAGTTTACTCAGAATAAGAGCATCGAGTACGGCTTGGCTATTGGAGCAGACACTGCCCAAGCTAAACCTGGGGATATTTTATCTTTGTCGGCCTCAGCTGCTGCCTCGGCCTGGCTAATCGGTCAGCAAGTTACAGACGGAGCTTTGAGGTTTATAGCTGCCAGTAGTTTTATCACCGATACCCCTGATTTTTTCCGCCATCAACTGAGCCCCTACCCGGCCCATGGCGGACGCTTTACTGGCCAGCCGGCCTACTTCCACCATTTAGAAAAAGCCTACACTCAACTAAGTTCCACCCTTTCCTTAAAAGCCGACCAAATAGCTAAGGTAGCTATTCATGCCCCAAATATGAAGTTTCCTCAGCGCCTGGCCAAAAAATTAGGTTTTACCCCTCGCCAGGTTGAGCCATTAATAGCTGATAAAAATGGCAATCCCTACACCGCCTCAGTAATGATTCAAGCGGCGATAAAACAGGAAAAATTAAAAAAAGGAGAGAAAATTCTCTTACTTAGTTTTGGCTCCGGAGCTGGGGGTTTAGCCCTTTTGTTGGAGAAAATATGATTTACCTTCGAGCCGCTAGCTACACTAAGTTTGGAGAACATTACTCTAAAGGCCTGTTAGATCTGGCCGATGAGGCCGTGGCTGGAGTAGTCAAACAAGGTTTGAATCTAAAACGCATTCAGGCTTTGGTGGTGGGGAATATGTTTAGTCAACTCCTGGATAAACAATCACAGCTGGGAGCAGTTTTGGCCCAACGGTGGGGATTAGATATTCCTGCCTTCCGAGTTGAGGCCGCCTGTGCCTCAGGAGGTGTAGCTGTCTGGACAGCTATCCAACTACTTAAAAGTCGGGGCTATAAAGATGTTTTAGTAGTTGGAGTAGAGAAGATGACAGATTACTCCACTACAGACATTACTACTGCCCTTTCCACCGCTGGAAATAGTGACACTGATGTTGTTTACCAAATTCCCTTTCCAGCTAGTTACGCTCTCTACGCCAATTACTGGTTAAAAAAGAAGTGGGTAGGACGAGAAACCCTCTTCCATATCGCTGCCAAAAACCATTATTACGCTTCTCTTAACCTTCAAGCTCAGTTTCCTAAGGAAATTAATAAAAAGATATATCAACAAGGAGATGTAGTTGCTTATCCTCTGGGTTTGTTCGATTGTTCACCCATTACCGACGGGGCAGCTGCAGTTTGGCTAAGCCGCTCACCAACCAAAAACAGCCCTCAACTGTTGGGAGCCAGTTTAGCTAGTGGCCCAAACACTCCTCACCTGAATTACCCTCTAGATGGTCTTCCGGCCAGCCGTCTGGCAGCCGAACAACTTTATCAACAAACCAAGATTAATCCTCAAGAGATAAATCTAGTCGAGCTCCACGACTGTTTTACTATTGCCGAAGCCATGGCTGTGGTCGATCTTGGTTTAGTCGCCAAAAAAGAACTGGGAAAGTTTTATACCTATTACTGGCAGCACCGCCAACCGCCGCCAGGTTATCCTTACATCAACACCTCGGGAGGATTAAAAGCTTGCGGTCACCCTATTGGGGCCACTGGAGTAAAACAACTGGCTGAGGTTTATTACCAACTGACCGGCCAGGCTGGGCGCCGCCAGGTTAAGAGGGTACGGACGGCCTTAACCCACAATGTTGGTGGCTCTGGAGGAACGGTCTTTCTTTCTTTATGGAGAGGAGGGAAGGATGAATAATCAACCTGCGGCTAATAAACGGTGGCATCAAAGTTTTAATAAACTTCAAATTTGCTCCTCCTGCCAACTAGCCTTTTGGCGTCAAGGAGAATATTGCCCTCACTGTGGCCGACCTCTGAAAAAAATTCGGAAATCACTCTTGAACCTTCAAGGAAGGGTTGTCTCTTTTAGTTACTACCCATTAAGTTTAGAGAAAAAAGAAGAGATAAAACGTTGGCTACAAATCGTGGCTGTAGTTAAGTTAGAGGTAGGATGGAAAAAGAAAGTTTATCCTCTTTATCTCACTCTCCCTTTCGGGACAGAGACCAAACCAACAGAGGTAAAAATCGGCTCCCAAATAAAAGTGGTTCTCCGCCGCCGGCTAGCCAACCAACTAAATGAACCTTTAAGCTACATTCCCAAAATAGTCTTAATAAGCAAGAGCAACCAGTAGGAAACAAAAATTATCCCAAAACCTATGGCTGCATTAGTCAGCATCTTTTTGGCTGAACTAATCTTATTCTCATCCCCAAAAGAAGTTAACATACTGTAACCAGCGATAAGGATAGAGGCAAAAAGAATCAGGCCAGCCAAGACTAGGATGTAGGGAATAATGAGATTAATAATAGCCGCTGGAGCCCCTTGGTATCCATTCCCAGACACTCCCAACCTCCCTAATTTTTCAGTTAACCCCTTAAAAACAGTTGATTTATAATCTATACCTTGCCAAACTCCAGCCATTTTTATCTCCTTTTTAACTTTTTTAACCAAACCCTCCGCTGCCGGGGGTGGTTGTACCAATAGATTTTAATGTTGGCAAATCAAACAATGTTAAACCAATAAAACGCATAATCATTATAGAAAAAATAATAAAAAGAATGCCAGAAACAATAGCTGTAATTAAAGCCTGGGCCCGTTTAATTTTTTCACTATCACCACTGGAGGTCATATAGAGAAAAGAGGCGTAGATTAAAAGGAGAGCAGCAATACCTCCAACCATATAGGAAAGGAAGTTAAAGAAAAAACTAAATATATTGGCTGAGGATCCCATATCAATACAACCAAAAACTGTCCAAACCTTATTGGTGGGATTATCTTGTGTTCCCATACACACCCGACAGTCATTATAATCTTTCCCGCTAAGGAGACTACAAGGATCATTGGGGTTGGTTTTCTTTTCTTGTTCTTCAGCCTCTTTTATGGCCTCCTTTTGGGTTATTACCTTCCCCCCACTTGGAGAGTAAACAGTAATACTACACGCACCAATTTTTTCAGAAGCAGAATAATAATCAGTAGTAGAGAAAATATAAGTGTTGTTTTCTACTTCCTTCACATAGGATAAGGTTATATTTCCACCAAGCACCTTTTGATAACAATCGCTCTCAATTGTATATTCGTCAGGTTTAGTTAGGGGACGATTAAACTTAATTCGAACACTTATTTTTTTACCTTCTATCTTGAGAGGGGAAATACTGCTAATATAGACTGTCTGGACTGGGATGGAACACCTTACTTCTTCCCCATATAAGGAATAAGAGTTGTTGTCTGTGGGCTTCGTTCTTATAACATAGATGTTACAATTCCCTTTATACCCAGCTGTGTCTAAAGTTATTTTACATATTTTTGAGGTGCAGTCAACTTTTCCTTGGGCTTCTGTTACTCCATCACATTCTAGAGAAGCCTGCAATTTGGTAGTATTTGTTTTATTTGCAGTTATCGTTACTAAGGTTGAATGAATAGAGTACCCCACACCAAACTTCTTTAAATTACAAACATCACCATACCCAGCCATACTAGGTTTGGGGGCCGATAAAAAAAGGAGGATTAGACTGATAAAAATGAGGCTTGTCTTTTTCATTTCCTGGCTATATTATACAGGGGACTGGCTATATGAACAGCTCCGGGGGCGCGTAAATTAAAAACAAGTTTAAAGAGATCTCCAGAAAAATTAAGCTGGCCCCGATTAGTGCTGAACTCAACTTGAGAAGTATAACCAGCATTGGAGTACTTAACAGTAACTTTGTTAATTGACCGCACTCGGCCCCCATATTTATCTGCCTCCTGAGCCATCTTGTTCCTAGACCAGGTATCAGGATTAGAACCTAAACAACCATCAGTCTGATAGATATGATTTTGACTGTCGGGATTATTTTGAAAAACAATGGCTGCATTAAGAATATCAACCATTTCATCTTGGTTAAGCCAGGGGTGACTGTGGCCACAGCTTTTCCCCGACCTATCTTTATACCAGCCTTTATAAAACCAAGGGGATCCCCCTTCCTTTTCATAGGCTTGATCCGGCCAGCAGTTTTGGCTGTGGCACTCGGTGTCCCAAAAGGCAGGGGTGGAGTGGCCAAGAGAAGAGTAGGCCTGCATATAACCTCCAGAAGTAGAGGAGTACCAAGCATTAACAATCTCCCCGTTGGAATTACTGACCAAAATCTGCCCCTTAGTTTGGTTAACAGCATCTCCCCAACGGCCCGGATTGGCCGCCTTAGAACTTCGATAAACTTGACAGTGTTCTGAAGTACAGATAGTCCCCTTTAGGTGGCGATTGGACATCTGCCAACCAACGTAAGCCAAAGCATAAGAGCGGGCGGCCACCGCTTGGGCTTTAAGGGCCTCAAACCCTCCTTCATCGGCCCATTTAGTCGGCATCTCGGCTATTCCTTTTAGATAGTTGTCTTCGAAAGGTTTTACTCCTTGGTCGGTTGAGATACTAAAGTTAGTGTCGACAGTCTCTAAATGGACATCACCATAATAAGCCTTAAGGATATCTTGATAGTTTTGCCCCTTCTTGGCCCGGCCAAAGGCTCCATACTGACTCATCCCCTTGTGATGAGGGGCTCCAAAAGAGAATGCAGCGAAGGCCGGCCGAAAACCAGGATCATAATCTGGTCGGGCATGGGGATCGCCAGCTAAAGGCACTTCTCCAACTGTGGTAGTAAACATTCCTGTCTTTTGAGCTAACAACTCTTTTTGACGGCGGGAAAGTTCGGTTATTTTTTCTTGGAGAGTCTTTTGATAAGTTTTGGCCTTTTCTATCTCTCGCTGGTAAAAGGTCATTTGTTTGTTGAGATTAGTCTCAACGGCGGCTAGTCGCTTTTCTTTCTTTTGAAGTTCTTTTCTCTCTTTCTCTAGTTGTTGCTTGTTTTTCTTAATAACAATTAGTTGTCGAGAAATTGTTTTGATTTGGCGTTGGGTAAGAAGAATAAAACCTTGCTCAAGGTTTATAGCTAATAAAGTGTCTTTATCAAAACCAAAACTAAGAAAAACAGTGAGGGGGGAAAAACTGCGACTTAAGCGGTAATTGTAAACTAATTGCTGATCGAGCTTTCTTTTTATCTCTTCAGCTCCTTTTTCTTCTTCTTTAATTCTAATCTCTAAGTTTTGAAGGTAAATAGATTCTTGATGAAGATTGGCTTTAACTTTATTGATCTGAGAACGAATATTGTTAACTTGCTGCTGAAGATTAGTAAGGGTGGACTCAAGAGGTTTGGTGGCTTGTTGACTCATCTCTAATTGGCGATTCAATTTATCAATTTGTTGTTGGAGATCATCTATCTCATCGGCCCAACTGGGCAAGGTAAGAAGAGGAATAACCAGAAGGGTCAGTAGTCCTATTAATACTAACCTAAACCTCATACTTTTATGATACCTTACGAGGATTATTACGAGCCGGGTTTTCCGAGCCGGGCTCGTAAAACCCGACTTGTTACAAAACAGCCGGCTGGGGGGGTTGGTCACCTTTTCTCCGGATTGTTATCAAGAAACCAATCCCGGGTCGGAAAAGTCCTAATTCTTTATTTTGTATAATTTTCTTCCTCTTGCCAAATTATCAAGCCCTTTTTGTTTGATATTCCACCTAGCCTATCAGAATCTACTCTAACATTCTGCCCGTCTTCTGCTAATATTGGTTCGGGATCATGAATTAAAAAGGTTTTAGTCTCAGGATCATAGGAATGAACCAAAACCAAATGCCCGCCCCGAAGTTTTGGGTTAATCTTTGACTTATCAAGTGACAAGATAACAAAACGATTATTATGTAAGGAATCTACAATTTTGGGGATATCTAGATTGCCTTCGATGCTCCCATCTAACCCGTAATCCTTCGCTAAGTTCAATAGGGGCTTATGAAATATGCCTTGAATTTCGCCATTTGGCAGCTCTTTGAAGCCTCCTTTTTGTTTACACTCCATAGTTAGTTGATAAAGAGAAACATTAGAAGTGGTGCCATAAGCATCGCCAATCATTTTTAAGCAACAAATACCACAAACTTCAGGGCTCCATTTTTCATATTCATCTTTGTTTGGAGCACCAAAGAACAACCATGGTTCATAGTGACCATCATACCTTTTTGGTATATATTTAACTTTTAACACGAATTAAACTTATCAAGTTGTTATAGGGTTTGTCAAAAAACCCTTATGTTCACCACATTTGTAATATTTGGTTACAATAGTGAAAGTATGACGAGGATAGACCCAAGAAAAGAACTGTCAAGCCGAGCTTGATTTGCTCATTTTGGAGACATTTAATTATGATCTAACACGTTACGTCAGAGAAAAAAGATTTTGTTTGTTATAATTAAAGAGCGGGTGTTTTTTCTCGTGAGGGCAGGCAGTAAAAACACCCGCTTTTTTATTTGCACAAAAATCGGAACTTAGAACTCAGTTTGTAAAGTTAGAAAGTTCATAAAGTTCGTAAAGTAAGAACCTTTTCTTGAGTCATCCTGAGGAGCTACAGCGACGAAGGATCTAGCCGAAGGCGCACTTTTCCTCGTCATCCTGAACGAGCTGCCAGGCGAAGTGAAGGATCTAGCCGAAGGCGCACGGGATTGGAACTAGGAGCTAGGAATTAGGTAAAATGACCAATTTTCAATGACCAATTTTCAAATAATATGGAACTAGGAACTAGGTTAAAAATAATCAATAACCTTGTAAAGTAAGAGCTTAGAAAAAACTTAAGTGCCAGTACCTTTTGCGCTTCGCTAGATTCTTCCCCTC
>WFRL01000031.1 GCA_015486555.1 Candidatus Microgenomates bacterium
CAACTTCATTCTCATCGAGAACAACTCAACCGGCCAACTCCAACAAGATCTCCTACAAATGGGCATCCGACCCAACCAGCTAAAGGTCATCCTTAAAGATGATGGCGAACCATTTTTCGTTGATGAGCTAGTCAATAAAATTAGTAAAGCTCTGGAGTCATTCCTATGAGTTCAAGATCTATACCCACCATCAAAGATTACCAAACAAATCTCAAACCCACTTGGTGCCCTGGTTGCGGCAATTACACTATTAACACCGTTCTTCAACAAGCTTTAGTCGACCTTAAATTGCCACCCGAAAAGGTAGTTATCACTTATGATATTGGCTGCAATGGCAATGGAGCTGACAAAATCCGAACCTATACCTTTAAAAGCCTTCATGGCCGATCTCTGCCCCCCGCCATCGGCATCAAATACGCTAACCATGACCTAACAGTTATCGCCACTATAGGTGATGGGGGAATGTTCTGGGAAGGGGCTGCCCACTGGATAGCCGCCTGTCAACGCAACGAGGATATAACCGTCCTTGTTTGGGACAATCAGATTTATGCCTTAACCACTGGACAAACCTCTCCCACAACCCAGTATGGCTATCCCACCAAAACTACCCCCCAAGGCAACTTTGATGAACCTATTAATCCAATCACTGTTTCTTTAGCCGCTGGAGCTACTTTCGTCGCCCGCGGTTGGGTCGGCCAACCCACCCAGTTGAAGGAGATTATAAAAGCTGCCATTCGCCATCCTGGCTTTGCTATAGTTGATATCCTCCAAACCTGCTTTACTTTTAACAATCAGTTCCAGTTCTATAAGGAACACACCTATACTTTAGATAAGCCTCTGACTGATAAAAGTGAGGCTTATAGACTGGCCGAAGACAGGGAACGCTTTGCTTTGGGAATCTTTTATCAAATCAAGAAAAATAGTATCAAAGAAAAACATCCTCTTCTAAAAAGGGCACCTCTTATTCACCAGCCTGTTGACCGAAAAGTAACCGACCTCTTAAAAGAATTCGAGTAAAATCCTCTGATGTATAAAGGAAAAAAGGTACTGGTAGTTGGCTTAGGCCGCTTTGGCGGTGGGGTAGGGGTAATTAAATACCTAGGAGCTAAAGGAGCTAAGCTTCGGATAACCGATCTTAAGGATGAAAAAGAACTGTCATCCAGCCTGGAAAAAATAAAGGATATTCCGGCCGAGTATGTTCTTGGCCACCACCGCCTCGAAGATATTGGGTGGGCTGAGGTTATTGTTTTCAATCCTGCCGTCCCTCCCCACTCCTCCTTCTTCCAAGCCGCTCTTAAGTCAGGTAAAAAACTAGAGACGGAGATTAATCTTCTTTTTCAAGTTACCCCAGCTAGAATCATTGGGGTCAGCGGAACTAACGGCAAAGCTACCGTTAGTGGCCTAATTACGGAGATGCTCCGCCAAAAATACGGCCGAGAAGAAGTGCTCCTAGGTGGGAATATGGGCATCTCTCTTCTTGATAAAGGAGAAAAGTTGACCGCCAATCATATTATCATCTTAGAGCTCTCCAGCTTCCAGCTTAACCGCCTAGCTTGGATTAAAAAGTCACCCTCTGTGAGTGTTCTCACCAACATCACCCCTGACCATTTAGAGTGGCATCTGTCTTTTGAAAAATACCAGCAAGACAAACTCAACCTTTTTCGTTATCAAACTAAAGATGATCTAGCTGTAGTCAACCTCTATGACGCAGTTAGTTCTAAACTGCTCACCGACTGGCCCTTTTCTTCTCGGCCTGTCTACTTAGGCAGTCAAGAAACCAAAATTCTCAACCCAACCACTTTTCTTATTCAAGGGGAAAAATTCTCCCTTCCTGAACACCGACTCATCGGCCAGCACAACTTAATTAATCTTCTTCAAGCCAGCTTAACAGCAAGGTTCCTAGGAGTTAATTTTCCTCAAATCGCAGCTGGAATTCGGCGGTTCCGACCTCCGGAACACGCCCTAGAATATGTAGCCAAAATCAAAGGAGTAACCTTCATTAATGACTCCGAAGCCAGTAACCAAGACGCAGCTATTAAAGGATTGCTCTCCTTTCCTAAAAAGAAGATTATTCTAATTGCCGGTGGTTATGATAAAGGTGTTGATCTCCCTGAGTTTGCCAAGTTAATCACTCAACGAGTTAAGTTCACCTTCCTCATCGGCCAAACAGCAGACAAGCTTAGCTCCCTCCTCAAGGAGGAAGGTTATCATTATTTCAGAAAAGTTAAAACACTCGAAGAAGCTGTTAAATTGGCTGCAGAAAAAGCCCAAGAGGGAGATTATGTTCTTCTTTCCCCGGCGGCTTCAAGTTATGACATGTTTAAGAATTTAGAAGAAAGAGGAAATTTATTCAAAAGATATGTCTACCAACTGGCGAGATAGATTAAATCCAACTGCTAATCTATGGTTCTGGCCATTAATCTGGTCAGTCAGCGGGCTTTTTTTTATCTTCGAGTCTTCAGTCATCACTGCTAGCCGCCGTTTTGCCAACCCCTATTTTTATCTCCGCCAACAACTTATCTGGTTCGCTATCTCCTTAATTGCCTATTTAATAATCAAAAGAATAAATTGGTCTTTCTGGGAAAAAATTGCTTTTCCTTTATTTTTCTTTAATCTTTTTCTTTTAGTTTTGGTTTTTATTCCCCCATTGGGAGTAAAGATTGGTGGAGCTC
>WFRL01000032.1 GCA_015486555.1 Candidatus Microgenomates bacterium
ACCATCAGACTAACTTTATACTGCCAATGAAGCTTATTATACAATTTTACCAATTCAGAATAACCCCCTTGACTGGCGACCAGAAAAGGATAGGCAGCCGAGACAAGATCGGCCCCCAACAACAATGCCTTGACCATATGGAGACCATTGCGGATGCCCCCAGAAGCGATTAGTATCCTGTCTTTGGGTTTAAACTGGGCGATTTCCCTTACTAGGTCGGGGGCAGGATAGCCAAGATCATAAAATGGTTCTGCCCAATCGTCCTGGCGGCGTTTAGCCTCAATCTTTGCCCAATTGGTTCCTCCTTTTCCGGCCACATCTATTCCATAAACACCCAAATCATAAAGCCTTTTGGCTGTTTGGGGATCGATGCCCACACCAACCTCTTTAACAATTAAGGGAACACCAATTTTTTTAACAAGGATGCCTATCTTTTGGAGGAGGTTTTTGAAGTTTTTATGTCCCTCTGGCTGGATTAATTCTTGAAGACAGTTGAGGTGAAGAACTAGGGCATCTGCTTCTAAGGCATCAACACAGCGGCGAGCTTCGTCGACCCCCCAACCATAGTTAAGCTGGACGGCGCCGAAGTTGGCCAAAAAACAAGCAGTTGGAGCTAGGCGGCGGAGGCGTTTAGCTTCGGCATCAAGGCTGTTTTCTACCATAACCCGTTGGCTGCCGATATTAAAAGCTAACTTCTTTTCCTCGGCTAACTTAACCAAATTACTATTTAGTTGTCGAGTTCTTCGATCTATAGGAAAGGTTAGGGCTCCAATAATTAGAGGAAGAGAGAGAATCTTATTAAGAAAAGTAGTTGTTGTTTGGAGAGAGTCGAAGTTCTTATTGGGGAGAGATTGATAATTAATAACAAGACTATCCCAAGGGTTAAGGGTGTCTTGATTACTAACATCTTGACTAATCTTCAAATGGGCCAATTTTCTCTTCTTGTTTTCCTTGGCCATAAGATATTATAGACCATTCTATGGTGTCCATTGCTCTGGGCGGGATTTTTTCCTTCTTGGAGGAGAATAATGGGAACACCCCCTTTTTTTCTCTTCGTTGGAAAGAAGATTGGAGGCCAGAAGATTCATATGATAGAAAGGGTTGGTTGGATTTATTAGAGAACCTAGTCCCTGGCCGCAACTGCTAACTCGATTCATCAAGGTGTTATATTCTAAGAGAAATTTCTCTTCACTCATTCCTTGTTGTTGAAGTATATGTCTTAATACAGGCTCAACATAAAAATCAAGAAGGTGTTTAAGAAAACCAAGTTCGTTTGAGTACCTTTCTTCAAGAGGAAGAGTTCTAGAAGTGAAGTAGAACTCTTTCATTTCCTCCTCAAGAGCGCCGAATATTTGAGGGTATTGACTGCAAAGTTGGTAAATATCTATTCCAAAACCTGGCGGGGTAAAGTTAACTATTTGATTCATCTTTTCCACCCTTTCTCTTATTTGGAGAGGATTTAAATCGGTAGGAAAAGGACTCTGGAGGAATGAAGCTACCAAATTATTATCAATAGTAGTACGGCTAAGTTTTCCTGATTTTCCTAAAAGAGGAGCAAGCTCCTGAAGAGCATCTAATTGGGGGGTGGCTACAAAAGCATAATTTAAAACCCCCTCCTCAGTCCTTAAAAAGATATTTACTCGGGCTTCTCCACTGTTTAAACCTAAACCTGGAGGGGAAACCCAAACAATATTCTGGTGTCCTTCCTCCAAGAGTTTAACTACTTGTTCCAAGCCGTATTTTTCTAGAACGAGCCGAGAAAGTTGTTCAGTTAACAGTTCTTTTTCCAAGGGAGAATTATTAAGAGTTATTTGGGCTTTTTGAATAGCCCGTTTCATCGATTCTTGGATATCTAGACCAGTTTGTAAGTGAATAAGACGGCCCTTTTCTAGATAGTACTTGGTTCCATAGGTAGGAGCACCAATGGCTTCATTAAGGGTTTCCCAAATATTTAGGGTAAATAAAGAAAGACTCTGTCCTTTTTCTGTTTTTCCCCATAGAAGATAAGCCCCCTCCCCCTTAGTGACTCGCAATAATTGTTGTTCTTGTTCCAAATTCCTTATCTTCTCCCCTCAGCAAGGATTGGGGAGAGAAACTCTACCCGGATCAACCCTTGCTCGAGGGCCTCCGTTAATTAACTTAGAAATCAAAGTTCCCGACTCGAGGATAACTCCTCTCACGGTTGCGGCACAGCTTGGGATTTCCACCCAATTCCTTTGATTTCCAAGCCTAAAGTGTCAACAAGAATATAATACCTGTTCTGATAAGAATTGTAAATAGGAGAAGTCGGAACTTAGAACTCAGTTTGTAAAGTTAGAAAGTTCATAAAGTTCGTAAAGTAAGAACCTTTTTTTGAGTCATCCTGAGGAGCTACAGCGACGAAGAATCTAGCGAAGCGCAAAGAACTTATATCCCACACTTGGGTTTATCCCCCTGCGCCTATCGGCTAGATTCTTCCCCTCCGCTTCGGAGGGTCAGAATGACCCGGGAGAAATAATTCCTCTTTTTAACTGTCATTTGTGAATGAGTTGGAAGGTACCTCTCTCCGCGTCATCCTGAACGAGCCGCAAGACCCTCTTTTCGTATCATCCTGAGGAGCTACAGCGACGAAGGATCTAGCCGAAGACACACTTTTCCTCGTCATCCTGAACGAGCTGCCAGGCGAAGTGAAGGATCTAGCCGATAGGCACAGGGAATTGGAACTAGGAGCTAAGAGCTAGGAGCTAGGTTAGAAAATAACAAATCACAAATTCCAAGTAATCCAAACAAATTCCAAATATCAATTATTCAAACATTTAATCTTTTTTCTTTATATCACCCCTTTTTCCTTATTTGTTGATCATTGATCATTGGTTATTAGTTATTGTAAGTTGTTTGTATCCTTGGAATTTGGTACTTGGAATTTAAGTGCCAAGTTCCAATCGGTTTGCTAATCAAGAATGGATAATTTAAAATGAGATATGCTTCAAGATTTCTTAAACACCCTTATTCTCAGATTAACTACCCTTACTATTAGCCTTTTTGCCTTCCTTTTTTTCTTTAGCGTTTTGCTGGTTTTAATTTGGTTTTTTTTCCTTTGGTTAAAGTACCGCCGTCGAGAGGAACGGTCCCTCTCCATGGTAACTTTTGAGGTGCTGGTGCCCAAAGACAACGAGATAAAAATAGATGCGGCCGAACAGATGTTTTCTTCCTTTGCCTCCCTTTACCACCCCCATTGGTGGACCCGTTTTTTTAAGCACCCTCGCCACCTAACTCTCGAGTTAGTGGCTACTAAAGAGAATATTGGTTTCTATATTAGTGTTCCTGAAGATGACTTTCAGTTAGTAGAGAAACAAATCTATGGAGCTTATCCGGAAGCCCTTATTAAAGTTGTTGAGGATCACAATATCTTTACTAGAGACGGTTATGTAGCCTTTACTGCCTTAAAAACAAAAAATGCTCCTTTCTGGCCGCTAAAAACTTACAAAGAAATGGCCACCGACAGTATTGCTCCTATCACCTCAGCCATGGCTAAGATGACGGAAAGGGAAGGATCTATTTTTCAGATAGTTTTAACCCCTGCCTCGGGGCGTTGGCAGAAACAGGGAAAGAGCTGGATAGCTCATAAGAAGAAAGAGGAATCTGACCCCAAAAAGGCAAACTATAATATCGACCCCAAAACTTATGATGCAGTTGAAAACAAGTGTTCTAAGCCTGGTTTTGTAACTGACCTTCGTTTGGTAGTAGTTTCCCCTCAGAAGGAGCGGGCCGAGGCCCATCTTAAAGAAATTGTGGCTGCATTTTCCCAGTTTCAGTCGGCCTATAATACCCTGATTAGCAAAAAAATTTGGTTTAAAAAAATGTTTATGCTTGATGTTATTTATCGTTATCTGCCGCTTTTTGGGCGGACCTCTATTCTATCAACTGATGAATTAGCCAGTATCTTTCATTTTCCCAACAAAACAGTAGAAACTCCTTTTATTCACTGGTTAATGGCTAAAAGGGCTCCAGCCCCAGCCCAAATTCCAACCAGTGGTCTTTTCTTGGGTTACAATGACTTCCGCGGCATCCGCCGGCCGGTCTATATCCAAGATAAGGACCGTAGTCGCCATATGTATATTATCGGGAAAACAGGGACAGGAAAATCTCAATTTCTCTTAGATATGATGCTTCAAGACATCAAGGCGGGTAAGGGTATTTGTTTTATTGATCCTCATGATACTATTGACATTCTCTTAGAATTAATTCCTCCTAACCGGGCTGAGGATGTAATTCTCTTCGATCCTTCTAATCTTGATCGACCAATGGGTCTCAACCTTCTGGAATATAAAACAGAAGACCAAAAACAATTTATTGCCTCAGCCATTATTAATATGATGTATAAACTTTTTGATCCTCATAAAACAGGGATTGTTGGTCCACGTTTTGAACATGCTGTTCGCAACGCCATCTTAACAGTCACTGCCGAGCCGGGAGCTTCTTTTGTTGAGGTGGTTCGGGTATTGACTGATGATAACTATATGAGGTCTCTTCTTCCCAAAGTAAAGAATCCTATGGTTCGGCGTTACTGGACTGATCAGATAGCTAAAACCTCTGACTTTCACAAGTCAGAAGTTCTTGATTATATAGTTTCTAAATTTGGCCGCTTTGTCACTAACCCAATGATGCGGAATATTATAGGCCAGTCAAAAAGTGCTTTTGATTTTCGCAAGGTTATGGATGAGGGGAAGATTCTCTTAATTAGTTTGGCTAAGGGGAAGATTGGTGAGGAGAATTCGAGCTTTTTAGGTTTGGTTTTGGTTCCTCGTATCTTAATGGCTGCTATGAGTCGCCAAGATGTGCCTGAGGAACAACGGCGGGATTTTTATCTCTATGTAGATGAGTTCCAGAACTTTGCCACTCCTGACTTCGCTCAGATTCTTTCTGAGGCTAGAAAATATCATCTCAACCTGTCGGTAGCTAACCAATTTATCAGTCAGATGGAGGATGAGGTTAAAAATGCTGTCTTTGGTAATGTTGGTACTCTTATTTCTTTCCGGGTAGGAGTAACTGATGCTAATTATCTCCAAAATGAGTTTGCTCCAGTTTTTAGTCAAACTGACCTTTTAAATATTGAGAAATATCATGCCTACATTAAGACAATTTATAACAACGAACCTCTGCCAGCTTTTTCTTTAGATCTGACTAAAGATATGAGTGTTCAAGAAAGGATAAGAAATCCAAAAGTTGCTGAGATGATTCGCCAACTTTCTCGGTTGAAGTATGGCCGGGATCGCTACGAAGTTGAGCGTGAAATAGCCCAAAGGGCTAGGTTATGAAAGTAGAATATAATTTGCCTCAGTGGTTGCTTTGGGCTTTTAATATTTTTCTTTTGTTTTTAATTTTTCATCAATTAAAAGTTACCTGGCAAGAATATCAAATTTATTTGAGTGGTAAGGGTGTGATTAAAGAAGTTGGTAAGCTAGTTGAAGATAATCGGAGGTTACAACGAAATCTTCAAAAGGTTAATGATCCAACTCAACTGGAGGTGAGGGCCAGAGAAAAGTTACTCTTAGGGCCGGCCAGGGAAAAACTTTATTTAATTGAGAAAGAAATTTATCAACCTCCTCCCTTAAAAGAGATAGTGATTAGGTAAGCTAAAAAGAGGTAAATTTTAATCTTACCGGCAGGAGAAGGTCCTTATCTAATTCATCTTGATATATTACTTGGCGGTTACTCTTTTTCCATTCAGCTGGGGAAATTACCCTTACCCTAAATCCTCTTGGCAGGTCTAGGCGATAAAGAACTTTCTTAATTGTTAAACCAATCTGTTTAGGTTGCCAGAAGAGAAGATCCAGGCTTGAGCTTATTTTAAATGGTCGGCTTAACTTAAGACTAACTGTTTGACTTTGATCATAACCAACCTGATGATAGAAGCTGTAAATATGATATCCGCTCTCAGTAGCCACCTCAACCTTTGTTAGGTCTAAGTTTATTCCTCCAATCTTTACCTCTTTTAGTCTCCATCTTTGATTAAGATACCACTGAAGATAATCACTATAATCCCCTCCTGGCCACCTCGGACTGGAAGAGGGATTATTAAGAGTTAATTTTAGGTTCTCGGTTATAGATGTTGGAGTGATATTTACTTCTGTTTTTAGTTGTTGACCAAGAAGGTAATTAACCCGGTTAGCTCCTAAATTAGCTTCAACAACTGGCCCAGAAACAATTAAACATTGATGAGGACATTGAGGAGTTTTAAGTTCCCCTCCCCACTCTGAATCAAGGAAAATGTTTTCTAGTTGGCTGTTATTGAAGTAAAAATTAATATCCTTGGTTTTAGCTAATTTGTCAACAGTTGTCATAAAGGTTTGAAGTTGTTGACCATTTAGTTGTTTGAGTTGTCCTAGAAAGGTTTTTAGAAGGGAAACGAAGATTTGGTTTTGATTACCCTTTTCTAGATTTCCCCAAAGGAAAAGCCGGCGGCGGAGGTTGTTTTTATTGAGGGTTATCTTTAAATCTTTAAGATTAAATCCTCCCCACAAATCAGCCGTGGCTGCTAGAAAGTTATCGTCAATTAAGATAACTCCATCAAGGTTTTGGCCAGTTGCTTTTTGATAGAACCAATCTATTTGCCGAGCCGTATCGGGGTAAGAAGGCTGCCAAGCAGCATTTCTTATTCGCCAGCTTTTTTGCCCCAGATATTTTTGGAGGGGGGAAGGAGGAGTAATCTCTCCTGTTAATTGGTTGTCTAGTTGGTAAATATCGAAAGTTTGGGTGTCCAAGAGTTGTCCTCCTTCAAATGTTAGTTGAGCGTAGGCTGTAATTAAACCGCCGCCAGGACGAAGCTCGTTGTTATCTACCAAGATGATAAGGTAATCTTTTCTTTTAGTTGTTCCAAGAAGTTGGGGCAGCCATCGCCAAAGAACCAGACCTTGTTTTAATTGTTGGCGCCAAGAGAGGATGTAGTTAAAAGTGGTAGAAAAATGCTTATCTAGCTGCCAAAGGTGGATTTGTCGGTAAATTTTTTGGTTCGAGCGGTAAAGAGCGATTGATTTATCTAGGTTAGTAGTAAGAAGGTGGTACTCTTTATCGAGGCGGTTGTAATAAAAAGAAAAATCTTTATTACTACTCTGGTTGAACAGATAATTTAAAAACGCCGTTTCTTCTAAAGGAAGGGAATTGTTTTTTTCTAAAGCTTTAAGAACGGATAAGTAAAAGTTAACAATATCACTAATCCGATCGTTAGTAGTAGCTAGTCCTGTAAATTGGAAAAGAGGGATAAGGAAAGAGTTGGTTTTTTGAGCTAAAGTGAGATATTTTTTAGTCTTTGTTAAACAACTAGAACTGTCTTGGAAGGGGGTATTTTTATTTTTTTGATTCCTAATAAGAGACAGACTATTTTTGTTTTTCAAGCAGCTATCAAACTCAAAAATGCTTTTTTTGAGGGAAAAAATTAGGATGCTAAGAGAAATGCCAATAAGAGAAAACAGGAAAAGAAAGGTGAATAAAAGATATTTTAACTGAGTTGGCGCCTTGGGGAGAGTTGGTAGTTTAGGAAAGAGGTGAGGAAGTTTTCTTTTATTTTGGAGTTTGGGTTTTTCTTTTAAAATCGGTGGCGGAGGCGAGGAAATTTGGGGAGAAATAACTTGTCCTTCTTGGAATTGAATAATCTTTAGTTCCTTGGGATGAGAAAGAAATGTTAATTTAACTTTATTTTCTTGGGTAAGGCTGGCTAGTTTTAAAAAATCATTTTCTAGTCTTAACTGAGTTTGGAAAGGTTGGCCTAAGTAAAGAGGGGTAAGAGGGGTTGATGAAGGTTGGAAAGAAGGTTGAGTCTTTATCTTAAAGATATCCTTAATTTTTTCAATGAATGAAGAAAGAGGAATAGGTTGACTTATTAAACTTACTTCTTTTTGGGAGGAAAAACCAAAAACCTGACTTTCAACCTCCTTAACAAGAGCTTCGATATCAGCTAAGTAAAGGAGGGTAGAACCACGGAGGGGAATTGGTTGTTTACTTAGGAAAGAGGTAATCAAAAGGCTAAGGAAATTTTGGCAGGGTTGGTTAAATAAGGCGGGATAGAGGTAATTAGGTAACTGGAGTATTTTGTAAGCGAGTTGTGATTCATTGGCATAGTGAGCCAGAAAAAGTTGTTGGTTTTTTAACTGGTAATAAAAATTTAGCTCAGTGGTTAAGTTATAGATGAAGGGGGTGAGAAGAATATATTTTGTTTGAGACCGTACTGCTAAAGAGAGCCGATTAATAAGGCCATAACCTACCTCAATTTCTTCATTTAAACTTTGTCCCAAATGCTCAGCCCAGGAAAGAGGGGCCAAATCAAAGAAAACCTCTATTTCTTTAAAGTGAACTTTTTGGGCTTCTTGAGGAGAGATTATCTTTAACTTAGGATGAGCAGTAAAAAAATGCCAGTGAGGTTGTTTTAAAAGATAACTTGCTTGAGGGTTAATAAGATATACTTGGGCGCCTCGGCGCATGAGAAAATGGTAAAGAAAAAGTTCAAGAAAAAAAGACTCTCGTGAATAAACGGCAATGGTTGGTTTTTCTCCAATGATCTTTACCTTAAACATAGAAATCTTTCTTTTTTTAGTTTAGCAATTAGAAAGAAGGGTGACAAACTGTTTCGGAACTCGGTTGTCAGAGCTTAGAACTTGAATCTTGGAACACAATTGGAAATGAGAAAAGGCTCAGTTAATCCTAAGTTGGTGGAAAACTAGGAAAAGTAAGGAGCCAACCTCCTGCGCCTATCGGCTAGATTCTTCCCCGCCGCCACGGGGGGTCAGAATGGCCTGTTTAGGAGAGAGTACCTACACCCTCCCCCAGGTCATTCTGAACGAGCCATTAGGCGAAGTGAAGAATCTAGCCGAAGGCGCACGAGAGTGCTCCCAAGTTCTGAGTTCTGATTCCTGCGCTCGCTCTGCTTGCTAGATTCTTCCCCCTACCGGAGGGGGATCAGGTAATATATAAAAGCTTGTCAAGCAATAATATTCAATAATAAAAGTAGGTTACTTTTATTAAAGTTAAACAAATAATGAAAGGAGGAGGAATGGCAGCTGTTCAGTCATCAAAAACAATGGTTATTAATCAACCTCAATGGTGGGCAGGCCTTGATC